>JAUWOH010000386.1 GCA_030612225.1 Desulfobacteraceae bacterium | reverse complement strand
GCTGCCGCTGCCGCAAACTCCGGTATCCGCACCATGTGTATAATGAAACATGTTGGATTGAATGTGGCTGCGGATGCACTCATGACCCTTGCTTATGTGGGTGTCAAAGGCGGACTGGTTATTATGACAGCCGACGACCCGTTCATGTTTTCCAGCCAGAATGAACAGGACAACCGTTATTACGGCAAACTTTCAGGACTTCCAATTGTTGAGCCTTCAACAGTGGAAGAAGCTAAAGATATGGTTGCCTATGCATTTGATCTTTCAGAAAAATTGCAGGAACCTGTACTTTTCAGAACTACTACTCGGATCAACCATTCAACAGAAATCGTCACTTTAGGCGAAATGAAAAAGCGGATCACAAAAGGGGATTTTACAAAGGACCCATTCAACTATGTGACAGTTCCTGCTGTTTCAAGAAATCTGCATGTCAAGCTACTTAAAAACCTGAAAACCGCTCAAGATATTTCTGAAAAATCAGAGTATAATTTCACCACCGGATCGGGAACCTTGGGCATTATATGCAACGGGGTAAGCTACAGCTATGCAAAAGATGCTCTAAAAGATTTGGATTTGAAAGATAAGGTCAAGATACTTCGCATCGGTTTTTCACACCCAATGCCCGCAGAACTGATAAAGAATTTCTTAAAAGGGTGTGAAAAGGTTCTGGTTATCGAAGAGGGCGAACCTTATATGGAAGAAGCAGTTAAGGCATTTGCACAGGAAGCAGGATTGACGCTTACAATAAAGGGTAAGGACGAAGACCTTTTCTCACGGCTTTTTGAATTCAATCCGGCCCTGGTTCGGCAATCCATAGCAAAATATTTCGACTTCGAATACACACCTGTTGCTCTTACTGATCTATCTGATATCATGGCCGATGTCCCGGAAATTCCCCAGCGGCCGCCCAACCTGTGCGCCGGATGTTCCCACAGGGCCTCCTTCTATGCGGTAAAAAAGGCTGCCGAAGCTGAAGGTATGGAGACAATTTATCCCACTGATATCGGTTGTTATACACTTGGGATGTTGCCGCCCCTTTCCATGGCGGACTTTTTAATATGCATGGGATCTTCCGTCGGTACTTCCTGCGGCTTTTCAAAAGCGACAGACAAAAAGGTTATCTCCTTTATCGGCGATTCAACCTTTTTCCACTCAGGAATACCCGGTCTTGTAAGTGCTGTTTTTAATAACCATAATTTTACTTTGGTTATTCTCGACAATGGAATTACTGCCATGACCGGCCATCAACCTAATCCGGGTGTAGATATGTCAAACTTCAACCTTGACGGATATGGCAGGGTTTCCATAGAAAAAATGGTAGAAGCTGCCGGTGTTCAACATATTACGGTTATCAGGCCATACAGGGTTAAAAAAAGCATCGCCGCAGTGCGAGAAGCTTTAAAATTTAAGGGCGTTTCAGTAATTATTGCGCAGGAAATGTGCACACTGTATGCCAAGGCGCTTAAAAAGCCCCAAGGGAAACCCTTTTATATCAGTGATAAATGCAAAAACCACAAAGACTGTATTAACGAGCTTGCATGCCCGGCCTTTTTCCTTAAGAATGACAGAGCAACTATTGACGCTGATCTGTGCGTAGGGTGTGCTCTTTGTGCACAAATCTGCCCGGAAAATGCAATATTGCCTTTAAAAAGCAAAGCTGCATAAATAAATGTTTTACCTATAAATGATGAAGCCGTAAAAAGTCGAATTCATCAGGCTTTAGGTGTTAGGTTTTAGGTTAATGATATTATCTGTTTCAAAAGAGACTTAAAACTTAAATCCTAAAACTTAAAACGTTTCGTAAAAAGTGGTTTTTTGACTTTTTACGAGACAATCAACGATAGGAAATTAAAAATGGATACAACAAGATTGATTATAGTGGCTGTTGGTGGACAGGGAAACCTTCTTTCTTCCAGGGTTCTTGGGGAAGCAGCGCTCCTTTCCGATGTTCCTGTTAGAATGAGTGAAATACACGGCATGGCCCAAAGGGGTGGAGTTGTGGAATCTGCCATCGTTTTCGGAGATTCCGATAGCACTATCATTTCAGATGGTGAGGCAGACGTGCTTGTAGGCTTTGAGCCGTCTGAAACAATCCGCGCGATAAACAAATGCAATTCAGGCACCGTTGTTATTACCAATCTTTCGCCTCTTCCGCCGTTTACAGTGGCTATTGGTAAAGGTACATATCCCGATCTTAATGAAGTTCAGGGTTTAATCAGGGCAAAGACGGCAAACCTGATTGCGTTTGACGCCGCCGACCTTGCAAAAGAGGCCGGAAATGTCATGTCCGTAAACATGGTACTGCTTGGCGCCTTGATTCAAACGGATATTCTTCCCCTGACAGCTGACAGCATAAAAGAGATCATAAAAACTAAGACAAAGAAAGCATTCGTAGATATAAATCTAAAAGCTTTTGACCTTGGCTTTTCCACAGCAAAAGAAATCGGCTGATATGTGATCTTTTTCGTAATAACTCAGGTTCACAGTTCAAGGGTTCACGGTTCAGGTTTAGAGAGCGATGAAATTAGAAATTAGGGAGAAGGCCAAATTTCTAATTTCAACGTTCAACGAACCTGCATAGTTATCCTTTTTATCTTCATATTATCAAAACGGGGAGGTTTACAAATGAGTAAAAAAGCCAAATTTAGCCCCCAGTCATTTGCAGTAATCGGCGCCGGTCCGGTTGGTTGCATTGTTGCAGCATTTCTTGCAAAGGGTGGATATGATGTAACTCTTTGTGATGTTATTGAGGATCTGGTCAAACCGGCTATAAATCCGGGAATCATCTTAGAGGGTGCTGAAAACTTTCAACAGTCTGTATTAAAAATTATCACGGATATTGATGAGCTTTCAGAAAATCCGCCGGATGTAATCTTCATAACTGTTAAGGCCAATGTATTGCCGCTTATCGCCTCTGCAATCGAAAGTTTTTACAAAGAAGGATTGTATATTATAAGCTGGCAAAACGGCATTGATACGGAGCTGGAACTTGCCAAGGTCCTGGGGAAAAAGCCTGTGATGCGTGCTGTTGTAAATTACGGATGCGGACTGAAAGCGCCCGGCCATGTTATTATGCCCTTTCATCATACACCGCATTTTATCCAGGAACTCGACCCTGAATCAAAAGATGCAGCAGTGATTATAGCCCAAGCCCTTAGCAAGTGCGGTCTTATCACCGATCATACAGATCAGATTATATCCATGGTCTGGCGCAAAAGCATTATGAATGCCTGTATGAATCCAGTATGTGCTGTAACCGGGCTTACAATGGCACAGGCAATGAATGACCCCATTGTTTTCCAGATTGTTGATGCTCTTGTTAAAGAATGCGCAAAGGTTGCCAGGGCTAATGAGATCGATCTTGGATGGGATTACTATCCGGGTGCTATCGAATACATGAGGAATGCGGGAAACCATAAACCTTCCATGCTCATGGATATTGAGAATAATCGCAGGACTGAAATCGATTTTATGAATGGAAAATTCGTTGAATACGGAAT
>JAUWOH010000126.1 GCA_030612225.1 Desulfobacteraceae bacterium | reverse complement strand
GGGAGGAAGTTCTTTCCCTTCAAAGTCGATAATCTTACCCTCTATTCCAAAGGTGGGTTTGCCGATGGAGCCCGGTTTTTGCAATACTTCATCAGGATAAAGATTAAAAAGTCCTCCCCCTCCTCCTTCAGTAATTCCATAAATATTAGAAACACCACAGGGAAGTATATCCACAAGGCGTTTTAATACATCAAAGGGTACCGGTTGTGCCCCTATCTCCATATATTTCCAGCTTGAAAGATCATAGTCAGAAAGGTTGATATCACCGCTGCTTATGCTGTTTAATATGGCAATCGCAATAGGTACGACAAAAAGAACATCCGTACCTTTTTCTTCAGCCATAGCTTCAATTATCCATTTGGGATCGGTAAACTCTCTTAGAATGGTTCCTACAGCACCTGTAGCATAAAATGGGGCCCACAAAAACATCGTTCCGCTGTGATACAAGGGGAGATAAAAAACATAATTATCATTCTTCTCAACAAAATAACTCATTCCATTGCCAATGGCGGTATTGTTAAGAGAATAATGGGTATGCAACACCGGCTTTGGATCACCTGTGGTGCCGGAAGTAAACATCATGGCCAGGTTATGCTGATCATCCACATCCACCATAGCTTCGGAAACGTCATCAGATGCCGCTATTGTTTTATAATCGATCATATCATCCGGTACTTTTTCGCCGACACAGATATACTTTTCAACTGTATTTAAATCTTTTTGAACAGGCTGAACCACTTTAAGAAATTCCGAACCTATAATAAAGACTTTTGGATCGCATATTTTAGCAGCATAAAGAATATCAGGGCCAAGAAACCGGAAATTCAGCGGCACCACAACAGCACCGATTTTTATAATTCCGTAATAGGTAATAAGCCATTCAAAGGAATTGTTCTGAAGGTGCATTACGAAGTCGCCGTCTTTAATTCCAAGCTCCTTTGAAAGATAGTTGGCCGTTTTATTTATTTCATCGTTAAACTGCCGCCATGTTAAAGTCCTTCTTTCATTCTTTGAAGGAGTCCTTTCGATCAAACATGTTTTATCAGGCAAATGGCGAGCGTGGACCGTGGCGTATCTGGCATAGTTCATTGCAACTTTCCTCCTCTTCGTACTTATTAATATACTTTTTTTGTATCCGCTCTCAAGATCAAAGTTCACTGTTCAAGGTTATCTTTCTTTCGTTTAACCAAGAACATAATTTCTGGAACTCAATATTGGTCATGTATTTAATCGATGTCACGAACAGTTCATCTTACACATCGGCACAAGACTGTTTATAACTTACGAATCAACTGCTCAGATTGGTAGTAAACCTACAACCCCTGAACCTTGAACCATGAACCCGTGAGCGGTTATGTTTTTTACCCGATTTTTAACACCATGGCACCTGCGGTATCTCCTGCCGCACATCCGGCAAAGAGGAGGTAACCACCGCCGTCCATCGCCACCTCTTCAATACCTTCCATAATACAGCGTCCACCTGTGGGTCCCTGGGGGTGTCCGAATACCAGGGAAGATCCATAATTGTTAAATCCGTTAACGTCTATATTAAACTCATTAGCAAGATAGATATCATTGGCGGAAAATGGATTATGAGTCTTGATGGCCTTAACATCCTTGATGTCAATACCGGCATTTTCAAGGGCCATTTTTGACGCCGGTACAACAGCCGCAGCCATAAACCCTTTTTTTGCTCTTGCATAACCATAAGAAACAACCTGGATTTCAATACCTGAATCAGCACTGAGTTCTTTGGCCTTTTCGCGGGTTGTTACCATAATACCACAGTTGCCATCTGCAGGGTGCGTCTGGGCGCCAAATGTATGGACACCATCAGGAAGTACAGGTCGTAGTTTGGCAAGTCCTTCTTTAGTGCTTTGAGTGATACCTTCGTCTTCTTCAAAAAGAACAGTCTTTTTTCTGGAAACTTGTATTTCTGCCGGAAACATATAACGCTTCTGAAAGGCACGGTCATCAGCCAATCCGTCTGTATATTGTTCATAACGTCTCAATGCTACAGCATCGCATTCTTCCCTGGTAATGCCGGCCTCTTTGGCAACATTTTCCGCTGTCAGGATCATGGCTCCACCAACTGAAGGATCTTTGCCGAAATGATCCATTAACCAGTTTTCAGATATAACTTGAGCGCCGGGGCCCTTTGGATTTGGCCAGATTGTGTGGGGACCGTTTGAGCACCTGTCCACCATAAGGCAATATGGGGTTTGATAAAGACCGGTTTCTACACCAACAGCGGCCTGAAAGATACAGGTAGTGGAGGTGCTGCATGCCTGCATAAGGGTCACACCTGGCATATGGCCTGCGCCCATCATGTGGGCTGCCCAGGTGCTGCCGTAAAAGACAGAAGGCTGGCCAATTGTAATGCCAAGGTAAAGAAAGTCAAACATCTTTGGATCCCAGTTCTTTTCGGCAAACCACCTTTTGGCAGTATTTGCACCCAGTTCAATTGCATTGGCGTTAGCCAGACTTCCCTGCCACCTGGCAAAAGGAGTGCTGTAATAACCTTTGTACGGAATAAAAGCTTTTGTTAACATTTGATTAGTCTCCAAGTTTAGTTTTATTATAGGTTAATATGTTATCTTAATTGAATATTTTCGATTGAAGATTGAAGATTTAAGGAATTCTGTCGATTTGTATCCGTTCACGCGCAGATGCTGTGCCTGTGAACGCTTACGTCGATTTTAAACTAATGATTCCATATACAACAGCGGAGCGAGCCGACTTCGTCATAGTAGCCTGCCAGGCCGTCGTAGCCATCGTAGCTGCTTCGGCAAAGCAGGCTGGCTATGACGCTGAAAGCGACTTCCACAAATCTTCAATAGTCAATCGTCAATATTCAATGCCTGTTTGGTTCCGGCTTATCCTGGTTAGTTATATATTACTCTTTACCTTTCCCTAAATCCTCCCTCAGGACACGATGAAGTATTTTACCGGTTGGTGTTCTCGGCATTTCATCTGGTTTAATGAATTTAACTTTTTTTGGTCGTTTGTACCCGGCCAGCTTATCTTTGCAATAGTCCATGATCGTTTTTTCATCGAGTTCGGCATTTGGTACCACAACAGCAATAACCTTTTCTCCCCACTTTTCATCAGGCAGGCTTATGACGGCAACATCAAAGACACCGGGATGACTGCCGATCACTTCTTCCACTTCACTTGGATAGACGTGTTCACCGCCTGTTATTATCATATTGTCTTTCCGGTCCACGATTGCAAAGAAACCGTCTTCATCGCGTTTTGCCATGTCACCTGCGGAAAACCATTCGCCTTTGAAAGAGGCAGCGGTCTTTTCGGGAAGCTTGTAGTACTCGTCGAAAAGCATAGGCCCCCGCGAATATAGTTCTCCAACTTCACCTATTCCAACTTCATTTCCCTGTTCGTCAAAAAGTTTAACAAAATCCGTACCAAGATTTTCAAAACCTATGGAGCCCAGTTTTTTCATCTGGTATTCAGGCTTTAAAACCGTTACGATGCCTGCCTCTGTGGAGCCGTATCCTTCATAAAGCTCAACGCCGGAAAAGAAATCCATAATTGCCAGTTTCATACTCTTTCTGACAGGAGCAGAGGAGCAGAGAAGCTTTTTTATAGAACTGACGTCACGTTTTTTTCCTTCCTCGGAAACATTGAGAATAATATTGTAATGGGTCGGTATGAGGGAAATGAATGTAATCTTTTCTTTTTCAACAATCTCAAGAATTTCCTCTGCCTTGAACGATTGTGCCGGATGAACATAAACCGTTGCACCTATATATGTAAAAGTGAATGTGAAAAAGGTGGAGTTAATATGGCAAAGGGGCATGACGTTCATGCATATACCGTGTTCATTAAATCCGAAATCAGCTGCATTTATGAGATAAAATGAAATATGGGATTCATGGGAGCGTACAACTCCCTTGGGTTTTCCTGTGGTGCCGGATGTATATATTAAAATCCAGATATCTTCCGGCTTTACAATAGCATCCGGTTCGCTATCGGAAGAATTGCCAATGAATTTTTCGTATTCTATGTATCCGGTCTTATCTTCACCGACAACGATATAATTTTCCGGTTTAATATTCTTTAATTTTGATTTTACGGGATCAACAGTCGCTACGAACTGGTCGTGTACGATAAACGCCTTTGCATCCGAGTTGTTTGCTATATATTCAACATCTGAGCTGACCAGTCGGAAATTTATGGGCACTATGACAAGCCCGGTTTTTGCTGTGGCGAGATAAATTTCAATGATTTCGATGCTATTTTCCATCAGCACCGCAACTTTATCTCCCTTTTCCAGACCGAGGGAGTTAAGGCTGTGGGAGAGTTTGTTAACGCGAATGTTTGCTTCAGGATAGGTATAACTTCTCTTATTGTCTTTCAGCGCTACAGTATTCGGGAACTTCTTTGCATTGACTTTAAAATTCTGACCCAGATTCATCCAGCAGGCCATGTGTGTACTCCTTTCGTGTTGCGAGTTACGGGTTACAAGTTGCGGGTTACGGATGATATTAAAATTAAAAAGCCGCTTTAAGCAATCATTATTTGAATACCCGCCTGCCCATTGCCCAGGATTCCGTTTGTCTCTTTACGACGGCCTCACAACTTACGGCGGTTAAAGCATTCCGCTCGGAAAGGCATTGGCGGGCAGGTCGAATATCGAACAAGGAATTTCGAATGACGAAGTGTGGAATCGCCCTGCTCCGCCACAAAACCGGCGGACAAGTCTTTCTTTTTATATTATTAAAATGATAGAATACCTTACTTCGACATTCATTATTCCTTGTTCGACCTGTCTGCGTGCAACGCACAGGCAGATATTCTGCGGTTCAAGCACATTGCAAAATTGATGAACTTATAAAAAGTCTTTGAATTATCGCTGGATGACATCGTAAAAGTCTCATCTACCGCGCCATCAAATGCTGATTCTTGCATCAACAACAAACACTGAATCCTCATACGCTATAACAGGATTTAAATCCATCTCTTTAATATCATCAAGATCGGTGACCAGCTGGGACAGGCGCTGGATTATTTCAACCAGGGCCTTCTGGTCCACACCTTTTTCACCTCTTACACCTTCGAGAAGAGGCGCCATCTTGATGGAAGATATCATATCACGTGCCTCGCTTGCAGAAACAGGTGTAATGTCAAAAACGACATCTTTGAAAACCTCAACATAAATACCACCCATTCCAAACATAATCAGGTGACCAAGCCCTTCTTCAGCTTTTGCGCCTAAGATTACTTCCAGTCCATCAGGCATATATTTCTGGATAAAGAATTTAAGATCATCTGCCGCCAGTTTCTTTTCCATTTCCACGACAGCAGATTTAACAGCATCAACGTCTTTTAAATTTACCGCCACACCGCCCATATCACTCTTATGAATAATAGTTTTGGAGTCTGCTTTAACAACAACAGGGAAACCTATTTCCAAAGCCGCTTTTTCAGCCTCTTCGACGTTGCCGGCTATCCGCCAGTTTGCCATGGGAATTTTATACGCTGCGAGAATATCGTAAACCTCTGTAGCCGAAAGAATATTTCGTCCGTCTCCTTTTGCCTTGGCTATAATTTCTTGTCCTTTTGCTTTATCGACATCTGCAAATGTGGTTACCTCTACGACTTCCCGGTTGCGGATTGTATTGTATCTGACAAGGGCGGTCATAGCCCTTGCTGCAACGCCGGGCAGGCTGAAGCCCGGAACTCCGCCTTCCTGCAATATTTTTACTGTTTCCGTCCACTGGCGTTTATCGGTCATCAGATTGCAAACTATCGGTTTTCTCTTTTGTTTATTTACCTCTACAATCTCTTTGGCTATGCTGTCCGTGTCCACAAAGAATGGAGTAACAAAGTTAACAAAAACACTATCGAAGCTATCATCATCCATCATGGCATCAAGGCACGCCCTGTAATGTCCTGCATTAGCGGTGGCCAAAACGTCAACAGGATTGCTGACAGTTGCTTCGGGGTATAATTTTTCCTTTAAAAAGGTTTTAGTCTTTTCAGAAAGAGGTGGGAGTGCAAGTCCGTCGGCAACGAGTATATCCGTGGCAATGACGGCAGGACCGCCGGTATTTGTAATAATACCCACCCGTTTTCCTTTTGGAATCGGTTGGGTTGCAAAAGCTGCAGCAGCCTGGATAAGTTCACCCTCGTCCCTGAAAGTAAGGATGCCTGCCTTCTTAAAGATAAGGTCGGTTGCGATATCTTCTTTTGCAAGTCCGCCTGTATGAGAAGCGGCTGCTTTGGCGCCTTCCTTGGTACGGCCGGCTTTCATGGCAAGAACAGGCTTTTTTGCTGCCACTTCTTTGGCAACTTTCATGAATGTTTCCGGATCCCTGAGACCTTCAACATAGGTTACGATTACCCTCGTGCCTTCATCTTCACCAAGGTACCGAATTATTTCCGGGATGGTAATATCACAGGCATTTCCGTTGGAAGCATAAATCCGTGTTCCGATACCCATCTCGGAAAAACCCTGGTGGATTACTTCAGCCACACCGCCACTTAATGCGACTATGGATATAAATCCGACGTCAGGCTGTGTAAATGTAAAGTTGCAGTATGCCCTTATTTCCGGATCGGAGTTGATAATTCCCTGGCAGTTGGGGCCGAGCATCCTGATGCCGTACTTTTTTGCAATGGCAAGGAAATCTTTTTCAATTGCCTCGCCCGCGGGGCCGATTTCAGAAAATCCTCCGGAATTTATAATGATATTTTTAACACCTTTTTTTCCGCAATCTTCTACTGCCTGTGGAACAAATTTTGCCGGGATCACCATATGTACAACATCAATGCCGTCAGGGCAGTCCATGATTGACTTATAAGCCTTGATTCCCCTGACTTCATCCGCCTTCGGGTTAACAGGGTAAATTGGTCCTTTAAATTCAAAATCTACAAGGTTTTTGATAACCCTGTTTCCTATGGAAAGGTCCTTTGTGGACGCACCGATAATTGCAACTGATTTCGGTCTGAATAAAGAGTCTAACATTTTATTTTCTCTCCTCTAATTGTTCAATAAAGGCTTCGACATTTGTTTTAGTCTGTTCATCGGAAAGACACCTTAGATCGTTCAAATCACCGTCAATGGTTAAACTTGGTATACCTGTCTCCTTTTCCAGACGCTGGGGCATTCCATACTGACAGTTTGTATTATTAGGACATGTCCTGGCATCGTGATAGACGACCCCGTCGATTTTGAAATAGTCGAGTTTCTCTTTTATGTATTTTTCTTTGTATTCATCGGATCGCACTATGAAAAGCTCAGTATATGCCCTGGCCATACTCTCAAAAGGTTTCTCCGGGTCTAAAGCTGAAAATATCCAACTGCTGCAATAGGTAGATGCAATAACATTTGCATTTAGGCCGGCAAACAGTTTTGAATGCATGCTCAACCTGCCCCAGACCGGCATGCCGTCCCAATAAATTCTGAAACGTTCGTCTTCTATGGCACCCTCGCCGTTCTGAACTCTTTCGTTAAGCTCTTCTAAAAGCAGATTATATGCATCCAGTGCCTCCTGGGTTCCTCTTGCCACGACAGCCGGGCCCATAAGTGTGGTACCGTCAAAAAAGGTCAGAGGGGAAGGAGTTGCCGAGGCAGCTGCAAGACACTTATCCCACAGGTCCGAGCATTCACGGGAAAGTTTAACGGCATTTTTCAACTCATCCATATCGAGCTTTCTGCCGGCAACTTTTTCCAGCGGTTCAACTATATTTTCAAACTGTTTGGCTATGGAAGTAATATGAGAGTCTGTCACATCTTTAACTCCACGATATGTGTGAATGCCGACCATTGGTACATCAAACTTTTCAGCATACCAGCCGAACCAGTCCTG
>JAUWOH010000478.1 GCA_030612225.1 Desulfobacteraceae bacterium | reverse complement strand
AGGGACCAGTCTTTTAAAACCAAATGTTATTTCAAGGGCAGCCGCCATATTTGCCTGTTTTCTTTTTGTGAGTTTCAAGGATAGGCTTATTCTGTGCATATGCGTATCAAGAGGAATTATGAGTTTAGATAATGGTATGCCGGCCCAGCCACCTGGATCGACTCTGTCTTTTCTTGCCATCCACCTTAAAAACAGATTCATTCTCTTGCATGCACTCCCTTTTTCAGGCAGGGCAACAAGATGACCCGGTTTGTTTCTTCCAGCAGTAAGTTGAGTTGAAAAAAAAGTCATGGCAGGGATAATGTTCTCATCATCTTCCGAAAAACCAGCTAAAAAACATTCATGAAGGGAACCAAACCGGACAATAACGTTTTTTATTCCCCATAACAAAGCGGCAAGATGATCCTGGGAGGCAAACCTGTGTGCAAAACCTGCAAAAGCCCTGTCAATCGATGTATAGGTTGAATTTCTTAAAAACAGGTAAGGGGACGGATTTATAATGTCGAGCACAAATGCAACGCTCTTTAAAATTTGTGCAACCCTGCCGTATGCAAGTGAAGATGCGATAAGCCCGGCTATTTCACGGTCTCTGATCTCTTTGTATTGATACAAAAATTCAAGAGGATCAGGATGAACATACCTGCGCCTGTTATATTGATTGTAAAGGCTGTCTAATCGAGACCTTTGCAAAACGCTCCCTTTTGCCCAATTACTGCGTCAGGCTCAAGTTTTAATCCTCGAAATATTCTATATATTCCTCCGGTTAATCCGCCTCAGGCGGATCGCCTTCCTTGTACTTGAACAAAATTGAACATTTTTCAAAGGCCTCAATCTTTGTTTAAGCCTTTCAGGGCGCATATTGATTTTTCGTGTCAGACTAAAACGTTACTTTGGGCACCGCTTTTTCCGATTCCGGGATTTCATAGTACTCGGCTTTTGAGACACTGGCCAATATTGCAAAGAATCTTCCAAAAAAGGTTCGTATATATGTGTTTAAAATCTGAACAGATTCGTTATATCTTTTCCGTTCCACAGAAATTCTGTTTTCTGTGCCTTCGAGACTGTCCTGAAGCTTTAGAAATGACTGGTTTGCTTTAAGTACCGGGTATCTCTCCTGAAGAAAAAGAAGTCTCGAGAGCACACCTTCAAGACGGTTTGAGCTTTCGACTTTATCTTTTACGGTTTTTGCCTGGAAGTATTTTGTCCTGGCCTCTGCGATATTTTCAAATAGTTCTTTCTCGTGTTTTGCATACCCCTTAACCGTTTCAATCAGATTCGGGATGAGGTCATATCGCCGCTTGAGCTGGTTTTCAACCTGAGCCCACTTTCCCTTGACATTTTCATCCATGGCAATGACTGTATTGTAGCCAGCGATAATCCTTCCGACTACAAGAATGGTGAACAGTAAAAAAACTCCTGAAATTATGAGAAAAGTTTTTAACGATCTTGACATAAAGCCCTCCATGAAACCTACGTTAAGCGATTAGCTGTTAGCAATTAGCCGTTGGCTCTTATGAAATATGCATTCGTATGATTATTTATTAATCACCCATCGGGTGAAATGTTACTGTTTAATAACATCTTGATATAGTTTGACTAATAGCTAAAAGCTAATGGCTAATCGCTCATTTTAGGTAAAAATATTAAACTACCAGCCACCTGAGGCGCCGCCTCCGCCGAAGCCGCCGCCTCCGCCACCGAAACCGCCGCCTCCAAATCCACCGCCGCCACCCCAGGCGCCACGTCTTCCACCCATAGAAGATAAGAGGAAAAACATAAGAAAAAGCCTTGGGTTCTTTATAAAAAGAATAAACATAAGCACAAAAAACACCAGCGATATTATTTTGCCCATGAGGCTGACAGGTTGATCTTTGCCGGTGCGTTGGACTGAGCCTTTTATTTTCGGCATGCCGGTTATCTTTACGCCCGAATCTGCTGCTATTTCATTGGCCAATGCAAGAGCTGTGACATATACACCCTTTGAATATTCTCCTTTGCGGAAAAAGGGCACGAGATAATTGCGGCCTATGGTTCCTGCCAGGCTGTCGGGTATGACGCCTTCAAGACCGTATCCGACTTCAATCCTGTATTTTCTATCTTTAAGCGACAGAAGAAGCAAAACACCGTTGTCTTTTCCCTTTTGCCCGAGTTTCCATCGATCGTGAGCTATTGTTATTGAAAAATCATCG
>JAUWOH010000159.1 GCA_030612225.1 Desulfobacteraceae bacterium | reverse complement strand
TGTTTCAAAAGGTAAATATCTGGAACTTGAAACCGACCTGCAAAATACAAAGCTAAACCTGGAGCAAGAGCAAAAGAACCTGGCCGATCTTGAGGACAGATATAATAATCTGGAAAATGAAAAACAAAATCTTGTAAAAGCAAGCAGGGATTTAGATCTCAAACTCAAAAAAGAAAAAACGGTTGTGAAAGAAAAGACAAAGGTTATTTCAGATCTTGAGGATACGAGAAAAAAGATTGAAGCGGGATTAAAAGATCAGATAGCAAATCAGCAGGTAAAAATTGAAGAAATAGAAGGCAAACTGAAATTAACTTTTATTGATAAGATACTTTTTAATTCAGGGAGTACAACAATTAACAAAAAGGGAAAGGAGATTCTTCTTACTTTCGCTGAGTCAATCCAGGAAGATAAAGACCATAATATACTGGTTGAAGGGCACACCGATAATGTCGGTGTGGGATCGGCACTTAAAGGCAGGTTTCCCACCAACTGGGAATTATCAACTGCCAGATCTTCAGCAGTTGTTCGATTTCTTCAGGAAAAAGGCAGTATAGAGCCTGAAAGGTTGTCAGCCATCGGATTCAGCTATTATAAACCTGTGGCTCCTAATGATGATGAAGAAGGTCGCAGCCAGAATCGAAGAATAGAAATCGTATTAACCCGCATAAAGTAAATCCAGATATTCAGATCCCTCCTTTCCTGCCCTGAGCTTTTTTAACCCCGGGCAGGAAAGGGCTTGACACGCCTGCCATAACGAGCCGCATTTTTATTCCTTTTTTATATACAAATTTATTCTACCTACGAAGTTAATTGCTCAAGTTTCGCACCCTTTATCTACAGCGAAGCATTAATTCCTTAAGAGTTGATTCGTCTCGATTCACAGCTGATCTTATATCTTAGGCGTCATCAGGGCGTCACTTATTACAAAATAGGAATGCGAAACTTGAGTTAATTACTTAAAAAAGAATTCTCCATCTTGGTTTGCATTTTTTTGCGATAAATTACAATTAAACCCCTCCTTTTTAAACTGATTTTATTTTTCCAAATGCGTTTACCCTGACAATTAAGCGGTTTATATTGACAATTCTATCAAGATTGGGTTAAAATGATTAGCATACATCAGGAGGTACGCCATGCTGACAATATTATTAAAGTTTAATGATAAAATTCTTAAAACAATTGAATTCGATAAAAATGAAATTACGATGGGCAGAAATGCAGAAAATGATATCGTAATTGAAAATCTGGCGGTTTCAAAGCTGCATGCAAGAATTATGAAACAAGACGGAGCATATTATATCGAAGATTTGAACAGCACAAACGGCACATACCTTAATAAAATCAGGATTACAAAAAAAGATTTAAAGAACAACGATATTATTATTGTTGGGAAACACTCACTTGAAATTCATTTTGTAAAAAAAGGAGATATCAATACGATCCAGCATATCAAGAATGATACAATGAAGCTTACTACTGAAAAGCATATAAAAATGCTTGCGGAACAAAAGAAATAAATAAAAAGCTGTCTGTTGTGTAATATCCTATTTTATCATTTTCCAAAAGTCCTTCTTTTTAAATCCTTAAAAAAACTCGAAACCGACAATTTCTTGACGTTTGGTTTGGTCAATTGCCATTATTTAGGAAATGTTTTTCTTGTCAATTCTATATTTAGTATAATATCAAGATGTTGTCTTGTCAGTTTTTTCGGTATGAAAATTGCGGGCTATCAGGTGGGATCAGACTTTCTAAGAAACCATAAACAATGCTTAAGGTATAAAATGGGTATCATTCATGTAGACCGTTTAAAAGAAAACATGGTGCTGTCAGAAGATGTAAGAGATTTGAACACAAGACTTCTATTGGCAAAAGACCTGAAAATACAATCAAAGCATGTAAGAATATTAAAAATGTGGGGAATAACTGAGGTAAGTGTAGTCACGGATGAGCAGGATTATGAAGAAACCACAACAAAGGAAATCGATCCGGAATTACTGGAAAGAATAGAAGAAAGTACAAAACATCTATTCCGCCACGTCGATCTTGAACATCCAGCTATGCAAGAACTTTTCCGGCTTTCTGTTTTATCTAAAAGCCGGCACGATATTGATAAAACCGATAAGAAAAAGATGGTCGATATTGTCGAGGATTCAAAAGAAAAATTACTGAGCGATTTACGTAATAATATCGCTTACCAGGAAATTAAGCTTCCGGAGATTCCTTCCACAGTTTTTGAGTTAAATGAAGTTATTGCAAACCCTTTAGCCTCTGCCGACGACATTGCCCGAATAGTTAGTAAAAGCCCCAGCCTGTCAGCAATCCTGCTGAAAATAGTAAATTCACCAGTCTATGCCTTTCCCACCAGAATAGATACTATTTCGCGGGCTGTAACACTCATAGGCACCCAGGAGATATCAGGTCTTGCCCTTGGAATCAGCACCATTTCTATTTTTAAAGATATTCCTGAAGACATGATCGATATGCATCTTTTTTTAAAGCACAGTCTTGCTTGCGGAATAATTTCGAGAGTATTATGTGCATATAAAAATATAATTCAAACAGAACAGCTGTTTGTATCAGGGCTCCTGCATGATATAGGCAGACTTATACTTTACAAGTATTACCCTGAGCAGGCGAAAAAGATATTAATAAGATCTGAAAGTTCAAAAGAACTTCTTCATCAGGAAGAAAAGATCGGCCTTGGCTGCAAACACACAGATATCGGCAGAGATCTATTAAAAAAATGGGAAATACCTTTTTCCATAGAGGATAATGTATTCTATCATCACAACCCCTCGGATGCCGATAACCGGACGCATGCGACCATCGTTCATCTATCGGACATTATTGTCCACAGCCTGGAAATTGGAACCAGTGGGGAAAGGTTTATCCCTAATTTTGACCACGAGGCTTTTGATAGCCTCGGCCTTTCGCCAAGCTGTTTCGACCATGTGATACGACTGGCAACGCACCAGTTTAACGCCGTTGAAAGTTTTTTTTAAATAGCTGGAAACAATATGAACATTCAAAAAGATACAGAGCAAAGAAAACTTACGGAGCGCATAACTTACCTGGAAGAAAACAGGTGTTTTGTCCAGAATGCACTGGAGATGGCACTTTCCATGGGAGACTTTCTGGAGAGCATAAACGGTAAAAAAGATGTAAACCAGATTTTGCTGGCAGCGGAGGAACGGATAAAAAAAATTATACCATTTGAGACATGCTCGTTATATCGTGTCAATGAAGAGGACAACTCGGATTTTATTCCTGCTGTATACGATCCCGATCAGTTTGAGCGCTATGTTAAAGATGAAGTGGAATTCATGATTGACAAGGGTCTTTTTGCATGGGCGCTTCGAGAAAGAAGAGGGGTTACAATTTCATCAAAAGACAATACAAGGCAATTTATATTGCATGTAATTTCTACTCCTTCCCGTATACGCGGCATGTTCGTCGGATTATTGCCGGCAAAAAAACCTGTTATTGCCGATTATTCAAATGCACTTTTGTCCATCATTTTGATGAATACCGCAAATGCATTGGAAAATACCCAGTTGTATAAAATAGTTTTAAACAAAAATATAATCCTCGAAGATGAAGTTAAGAAAAAGACAGAAAAACTTATGCGTGCTGAAAGAAAACTCCTGCATGCACAAAAGATGGAAGCAATCGGAACCCTTGCAGGTGGAGTAGCCCATGATCTCAATAATATCCTTGCCGGTCTTGTGAGTTATCCGGATTTGCTGCTTATGGATCTTTCCGAAGACAGCCCTCTAAGAGATCCTATCCTGACAATAAAAGAGTCAGGTGAAAAAGCGGCAACAATAGTTCAGGATTTGCTGACCATGACGAGAAGAGGGGTTGCTGTTAAGAAAGCAGTAAATTTAAATAAAATAGTTTCCGAATATTTAAAAAGCCCGGAATATAATAGATTAAAATCATTTTATCGTGGTGCTGAAGTGGAAACTCATCTTGAACCTAATCCGCTCAACACATTAGGTTCTTCGGTTCATTTATACAAAACCGTAATGAACCTTGTATCAAATGCAACCGAAGCTCTGTCCGAAAGGGGAAAAATCATCATAACAACCCAAAACCTTTATATAGACCGGCCGGTAAGAGGTTATGATGATGTTCAGGAGGGCGACTACGTTGTTTTGACAGTTTCAGATAACGGTACAGGTATCTCGCCGGAAGACATAGAAAGAATATTTGAACCCTTTTATACGAAAAAAGTTATGGGAAGAAGCGGAACCGGACTGGGGATGGCTGTTGTGTGGGGGACTGTAAAAGACCATGAAGGATATATAGATGTTGAAAGTATTGAAGGGGAAGGAACTAAATTCACACTCTATTTTCCTGTAACAAGGCAGGAAGCAGAAAAAGATATATCCTCTTTGTCCATTAAAGATTATTTGGGGAATAAAGAGTCAGTTTTAGTCATAGATGATATGGAAGAACAAAGGTATGTCGCCAAAGGGATGCTTCAAAAACTCGGTTATTTGGTTACGACAGCAGATAGTGGTGAAGAGGCAATAGATTATTTAAAAACAAATTCTGCAGATCTTCTGGTGCTCGATATGATTATGGACCCTGGAATTGACGGACTTGAAACATATAAAAGAATTTTGAAATTGCATCCTGAACAAAAGGCAATCATTACAAGCGGATATTCTGAAACAGACAGGGTAAAAGAGGCTCAAAAACTTGGCGCAGGCGCATATGTGAAAAAGCCGTATATGCTGGAAAAAATAGGGATAGCCGTTAAAAAAGAATTGGCGAAAAAGAAAGGAGATTAGGAGCAGCCCTTCGGGCTTTGAGGAGCGTCCCTTCGGTACTTGCAGAGCGGCCTTTAGGAGCATCCCGCTGTGCGGGATTTAAGGCCTAAAGCGAAGCGCTCATCAAACGCAGTGCTCCTCAAGCGAAGCGCTCCATCAGGCATTATATACCTTCTGCCTTGCCCTTGCTGAATTCTTTAACGTGTCAACATTAATATCTATATAATCAAAAAGCCGGGCCTTTTCTTTACCCGGTGCGGGACGGAGTATTCTTCCAAGATATTGAACAACTCTTCCACTGAATCTTATCGGTGTAGCAAGAAATAGTGTTGAAAGGTCCTTGCAGTCAAACCCTTCTCCAACAAGCTGACCTGTAGCGATCAAAACCTTAACTTTTCCCTTATTTAATCGGTCAATCACTTTTTGCCGATGACTTGCACTTAAACTTCCCGTCAGCAGTTCGGATGATATTTTGTATTTGTATTTAAGCAACGACTGAAGTGTCTCACAATGCTTTTTCCGGTCGGAAAGCACCAGACAAACACCCCTTTCCTTTTGCGTTTCTTTTGCTATATCTGCTGCTATGAGACGGTTTCTTTCGTCATTCATTGTAAGTTCCGAAAGCATTTTGCTGTATTGATTGACAGGATCAAAATAGGGTTTAAAGTCAGTTTCCCGGATAGTTACTTTGACTGGAAGGACATCACCTGTTTCAATAAGATGATTTTTATCAACTTCGTAGTGAACGTCCCCGAGATGCCAGAATATAAGTTTTGAAAGTTTATCCCTTCTATAGGGTGTTGCGCTTAAACCAAGCATATATTTTGAATCAAACTCGGTTACAGCTTCTGTAAATGTACGACTCGGAGCTCTGTGGCACTCATCAACAATAAGATTTCCAATATGCTGAGAGACTTCTAAAGCACATTTATAAAGGGACTGAACCAGGGCAACCGTGATTTTTTTTTCTATTTTCTTTTTTCCTCCACCAATGAAACCGACCTCTTTGGCTGGAATTTTTAAAAAAGTCTCAATCCTCTCAATCCATTGAAAGGCTAATTCTTTTGTATGAACAACAATCAGGGCAGGTTGATTGCGCTGAGCTATGATATAAAGTGCCATTATGGTTTTTCCTGAGCCGGTGGGAGAATTCAAGGTTCCGAACTCTTTAGACAGCATCTTGTCAACCGCCTTTTGCTGAAAGGGCTTAAGCCTACCGGTGAATGAAAAGTCGACCTTTTTTAAGATTCGTCTTTTATCTTCAATCCGGTAATTTATCTGATGGTGTCTGCATAGGAGAATAAGCTGCCGCATGTACCCCCGTGGAATCCACAGACCGCCGCTTTTTATTTTATCGTAAAACTTAAGTGTTTTGGGCGTACCTTTGTTCCATCGGCTCATCCTGGCGTTCTCTATCCATTTTGGATTAGCGAATTCCAGTCTTTCAGTCAGTATCGCCATAAGTTTCGGCGTAACATTAGAAAGCCTTAAATTATTTATAAGGAGAATATTCACTCTTCTTCAAGTAGTACCTTTGCCACATCTATGTCGTAGGCCTGATTTGGATCAAAGTTTTTGTTCTTTTGCATTGCGGTTGCCTGTTTAATGGCTTCATAAGGAACCCAGCCATGTTCTTCCCAGAGTCCCGGATCATCCGAATTTAAGAGTCTGAAAGAGATTTCTCCTTTAGCTCTACGCACATACATACGAATTTTTTTGTTCTGTAGGTTAGGGTAATAAAAAACACCTCTTTCGTCTTTCATATTGATTTCCTCTTTTTTCATTCAACATTGTAATTGAGCACTTCGCTTTTGGAGCGTTTCACTTGACGAGCACTACGTTTGAAGAGCGCTACGCTTTAGGCCTTAAATCCGCCGCAGGCGGGTGCTCCTCGAAGCCGAAGGCTGCTCCTCAAGTCCTGGCGCTCCATTATATCTTCCCCCGCTCCTGCGCAATCTTGATGTAGGTTTCCATACCGGTTTTAGGAGGCAGGTATTGCAGGTCTTCCGGTTTTTTAATTAAACTTAAGGCTTCTTCAGGACAGGTGGTTACACACAGACCACAGCCTATGCACCTGTCAAGATTAATTATTGCGATTTCATCTATA
>JAUWOH010000057.1 GCA_030612225.1 Desulfobacteraceae bacterium | reverse complement strand
GTTTTTGTCCACGACTGCCTGGGGCCTAAAGCTCCTTTCGGCACTAAAGCCAATGCAAAGATAATCCTTGATTATAAACCGGACCTTGCAGGTTTTTCTGCTACAACATCGGGCTTTCTTGACGGATACGATCTTGCCTCTGAAATTAAAAAAGCACGGCCGGAAATCACTACTGTTTTCGGCGGAGTGCATATTTCGTCCATGGGAGCCGTTTTGCTTGAAGATTTTAAAGACATCGATTTTCTCTGCCAGGGCGAAGGGGAAATCACATTATCGGAAATTGCAAACGGGAATGATGCAGACTCTATAAATGGTCTGATCTGGAAAGATGCAGATCAGATTATAACAAATCCACCGAGAACTAATATTAAAAATATGGATGAACTTCCTTTTCCTGCATACGAAAAGCTTGAAGGTTTTCCCGAAGGTTATAATCTGCCTTTATTCAGCTACATAAAAAGTCCGGGTGGTACAATGATAACAAGTCGCGGATGTATCTATCATTGCTCATATTGTGATCGTTCCGTATTTAAACAGGGTTTCCGCTTCAACTCCCCGGAATATGTTTACGATCACATAAAGTATTTGCGCACACGCTTCGGGGTTCGTCATATTAATATTTATGACGATCTGTTTACAACCAACCGCAAACGCATAACAAAGCTTTGCGATCTTCTGATTTCAAAACCGCTCGGCATGCAGTTTAATTGTGCCGTTCGTGTCGGATACGCTGATGATGAATTGCTTAAGATGTTAAAAGCAGCGGGTTTCCTGCAAGTTTCCCTGGGAATTGAAACAGGTGATACCGATTTGATCAAAATTCATAAGCCGGGAGCTGATCTTGATGAGATCCGTGATACTGTAAAACGTATTCAGGCCGTAGGACTGAGAGCAAAGGGCCTTTTCATGATGGGACTTCCAGGCGATACAGTGGAATCGATTGGCAGAACAAGTGATTTTGCCATATCCTTAGGCCTTGACGATATGAACATGTCCAAATTTACACCATTTTACGGTGCCCCTGTATGGTCCACAATATTTGACGATGGCGCTTTTGATAATGACTGGCGAAAAATGAACTGTCTTAATTTCGTGTTCGTACCGAAAAGTTTCGACTCCAAGGAAGCCCTTGACCAGCTTTATAATGAGTATGTCAAGCGGTTTTATACCCATCCTGCCTGGAGAAAGAAATTTAAGAAAAGAATCTGGCAGCACCGAAAAAGTCTCTGGCACATGCTCAAACATCTGCCGACCTTTATTGCTGCCAAACGGACCTTTGAGCCGAAGTGATCCCTTTTATAATTGTTTTTAATTAAACCTATTGCTATGCCCGAGCGACCCTAAAATGTTTATGATGAGAAAATATTCAACGGCAGAGTGAAGCGTTTTTTGAACGTCGAACATCGAACGCTGAACATCGAATGTTGAAATCGCTTCGCTTCGCCGGTTTATAAATTGGCAGAATACCTTATTCAAAATTCGATGTTGGACGTTCGATGTTCGATGTTCATAGCCTGATGGCTACGTGACTGATATTGGATTGTAATCTGCAGGAATCGCGATGCTTTTAGACCCATTCGTAATTCTGCGGTTCCTTGTACGATATTCGATATTTTGGAATGCTTACAAAAACTCCACAAAATACCCCCTGTCTCGAGTGTGTCTAAAAGTCAGTGTTATGCCGAACGCATAATATATGGTTTAGCAAAATCATCGTAAAACAGGGTTTGTCCATGTTTCAAATCAATAACACGATCTGAAATCCCCTCTTTTTCCAATTCTCGTTTAAGATCAATGGGTGGGAAATGAACCGGTTCATCCCCCAGCCGAAAAGTTCCCCAGTGAACAATAAAAAGATGCCTTGCACGTAGCTCCTGAAATGCACGAACAGTCTCATGGGGGTTCATGTGGCTGGAAGCCATGAACCAGCGGGGTTCATAGGCACCAAGATTGAAAATTGCCAGATCAATGGAAAATTCTTCTCCGATTTCACGAAAGCCCTCAAAATAGCCCGTATCACCTGAAATATAGATAGTGAACCCACCGGCAGTCTTGATTAAAAAGGAGCCCCATAAAGAACGGTTTGGCCCGACAAAGGGATTTCTCATTGTCCAGTGGTTGCATGGAAGCAGCGTTATTTCCAGTTTGCCTTCACTAAAAGTGTCAAACCAGTCCATTTCAGTACGTCGATTCATTTTCAGATCATCAAGGGTTTCATTATAACCCAGAGGCGTAATCACATGGGTATCTTTTCCTAAAGAAGCAAGGGAAGGTTTATCCAAATGGTCATAGTGACCATGGGTGAGCAGTACATAATCGGGAAGTGGCATCTCTTTTATGTCGGAAGCCAGAGGTGAGAAATCATTGAACAATCCTGGAATTCCGAAAAAGACCGGGTCTACAAGGATGTATTTATCCGAATCTTTTATCATCACGCAGGAATGCTTAATAAATGTGATTGAAAGACCCTTTTTTTCTTTTACCGGTTTCCAGTCAATGGAAACAGGAATCACGCGCTCCTGCTTATAAAAAACCTTGAAGTTGTTTTTGGAAAACAGCTTCCACTGTATCATACGCCATGGATTTCTAAAATTTACACTGTTAAAAGGATTTACAAAACGGTTTTTACCGTGATGGATTTTTTTAAGTACGATCTCCCTGAGATTCAGGCAAGGTTGAGCGCCGGCAGCCTTTCCCTTTTCCTCGGCAAATGCAGCCTTAAGAATTGAATCAAAAGGGAGGAGGCATAATATGAAGGCCATTTTACTCCACGTAAGAAGCTTATTTATGAAAAAGCGTCGTGTCATGGTGTTGCTTATAAAGTTGAGTCAGTTTCAAGGAATTGTTTTAGTGGAATTACTCTCTTTTGAAAAAACTATAAGTCTTTTTCCCCTTTCTTGAAAGTAAAAACAGCCCGCCATCTGATATTTTTGCCATGATATCATTTTCGTTCATATGATGATCGCTGAAAGACAAGGTGCCCTCAGGCTTCAAAATACGATGTAATTCCGCCAGTACAGCATCCGTATTGCTCAGCGTATGAAAGATATCATATAACAAAATCACATCCAGGCTGTTATCATGCAATCTTGTTTTACAATCGGAACAGATCGTTTCTACATTTGCCAGTTGCTCTTTTAAAGCAATTTTTTGAACTCTCTTAACTGCAAGGGGATTAATATCCAAAGCATAGACCCGCCCTTCTTCCCCGATCAGTTTTGAAGCAGGGGCTACATATCCCCCTGGACCACAGCCATAATCAAGCACATAATCCCCTGATTTTATGCCTGTTTCCATTAGTATGGTTTCTCGTGGACTAAAAATATCTCGTAACATGAAGACAAAACACATACATTGAAACATCAAATTACTCATCTGTTTATCCATCTTTTTTCTCCTTAGGATTTGCGCGAGCCCTTAAAGTTCCCTTTCCCAAATCGGTAATCTGGCATCCGCATAGAAGATCGAGAGAGTGGATTGTCTCTGATAAAAACGAGAATGCCTGGCCTTTGATCGAAGAGCTTTATTGACTTTTTCAACAATAAATACACCGATAATTACAGATATTATATCAAATGCCGGAACAAGCAATATTTCATTTAATGGCCACTGAAAAAAAAGAAGTAAAAAAAGGCTGTAAAATAACCAGTCAATTCCAAAAACTATTCCACCAAACCAAAGAGCCTGTTTAACTGGAGAACATTCTGATAGTTCTTGTCTCAGCAACCGATACATTATTCCTATCCACAAACCCAGGCTTAAAGTAAATATAAAAGTAATAAGGAAATTTTCAAAATAGCCGAGATTATAATGAGTCAAGGTAAAATATCTCAAATACCGTTCAACAATAAATAGACCTGCAATGATAAAAACAGGTATTAAGCCTGATTTTGATTTTTTATTAATAACACGATTGCTATCTGTGGCTATAAATCTACCCAAGAACAAACCAAATAAAATCAATGATGAACAGTCGCACAGTCCTGAAATAAATTCATATTTTAAAGGGGAGCCAAAAGCAATACTCATTTCAAACATACCAATAAGCCATAGTACGCCAAATGAAATCCCATAGCGCAAACCTTTTAATAGCCCTTTGCCGGGCAATTTATCCTGAATTAAAACAAAAACAAATGCCAGCGCCCAAAAAGTTATAAAAAAGAGGCCTATGACTGCCGGCATAAATAAACCATTTTCAATAATGAAGCTTTTCGGAGCGCTATAATCATAAAGTGGCGGCCCCAATGCATGAATTATCGTACCAAAAAGCGAGCAAAAAAGAGCAATGCCGGTAATTTTCCAAAAATTTATTTTAAGTGCTTCCATTTTCAACAATCTCCTAATAATATTCAAAACAATTTTTGTAGTATTAATTTAGCCTATTGAAAAATATGCACAGATGAGTCCGGCAATCAGGACATCCTAAGTGCCGGACGTCTTTTCAAAGCGCTAAATTATTACATTTTGTATTATCCTTTTCTTAAAACCTCTAACTTTGAATTCAGACCTTTGGCCCAAAAACGGATGGCATCCCAGTTACGATGATCCCCTTCCGGTACTCCCTTTTTTTTCATTTTTGCTTTCATAACCATTCGTACTACAAAGGAAAGCTTGCTGTAGTCAAGAACACCTGCAAAGAGACCCATGTCCACAGGCTTCACCTGCGGGAACATATCAAGCACCGGGTCTAAAAAGGATCTCGCCTTGCTGCGGGTAGGCTCATTAGATTTGTACAGTGTTAGACATGTCAGAAAGTAGGCCACAGGCATTTGGCTTAATACTTTCCGGTTTGTTTCCACAAACTTCACAGCCTCGGGCAACCAATTGTCGGCGTGTACAGCGCTGCCGATAACAGCAGTTTGATATGAGCTTAAGTCTTTCACGCTTTCCACCAGACGCACATCGACAGCCATTCCACTGTCGCATAACACCTGCCCTATGGCTTCTGCGACCTCTCCTGTTGACCCGCAATCACTTGCATAAGCAACGAGAGTCTTGCGTCCTTTGTCCTTTCCAATTCCACAACTTGTCTCAAGAAATTTCTCTTTTGCAGCCTGAGCTTTTTCGGGCGACAGCACACCGCTCCCTAATGTTATTGCTCCGATGGCTCCTGCGGTCATCATGGTACTGTCAACAATAAATTTTCTTCTTGTAACTTTTTTCATAATTTTCCTCAGGTATGTTATGGTTTACATTATTTCAATACAATCAGGATTGACATGCCTTCATCTTCTTTCTCATCTTTTCAATCACTTTGGTCTTCTGATCTTCATCAAGGATGTTATAAAATTTAATGAAAAGATCCAAATTGTCCGCCATAAAAACCGGCATCTTATTAAACTGCTTTTTTGCAGCTTCGGCCATGGCATTTATATCCGGCTTATCTTTGTTGATTTCATTTTGCAGTTGCCTGAAATTTTCCTTCCGTTTTTCCATGGCCCTGGTAATCTTTTCCTTTACTTCCAGCCTGATCTCCTCATATTCTTTTTTTTGATTCTCAGAGAGATTCAAATCCTCAACCCTGCTGTCCATTCTTGACAGGACATGTTCTGAAAATTTCTTGCCAAAAAATTTAGGATGAGGTCCCTTGCCGCAAAACATGGGATGAGGCCCCATGTCTCTGAATCCATGAAACCCACACGCTACAACAATACCAAGAAATAAAATAGCGACTGTAATGATAAAATGTTTTTTTTCAAATTTCATTTTTCTCCTCCTTTTGGTGTTAGTGGTTTAGTATTTAATTTTGATGGCGTCGTAAAAAAATATCACCGATGGCGCCATCAATTTTGAGCTTAGAATAATATAAACTTGTAAAGAATGTTTGTTCCTGTTGTAAAAAGATGCTAAATAAATGTAAAAAAATGTAAAAACAGGTGACAATTATGGTAAAAAAGGTTTTACTTGTAGATGATGATAAAAAACTCATAAAGCTTCTCAGGGAATATCTGGAAGGTTACGGATTTAATATCTTAACTCTTGCTGATGGATCAGCAGTCCCGGAAACAATCCGTGCAAAGTCCCCGGACATGGTCATACTCGATATCATGCTGCCGAAACGAAATGGGCTGGATGTGTTGAAAGATATCCGTATGGAGTTTACTGTTCCGGTTATTATGCTCACTGCCAAGGGTGATGATGCGGACAGGATCGTAGGACTTGAGCTTGGCGCAGACGACTATCTTCCGAAACCTTTCAACCCCAGAGAACTTCTGGCAAGAATCAAAGCTGTGCTCCGAAGACTCCCGGGACGGGACAAAAGCCGGGCCAAAAGAGATAAAGATTTGTTTGTCAAGGCAGGTGGCCTTATACTTAACAGGGCAAAGCAAACGCTTTTGATCGAAGACAAAGAAGTAGAACTGTCTTCAACTGAAATTAAACTTCTTGAAATACTGATGGAGCATCCAAACCAGGTTATGAGTCGCGATCAGCTCATGGATCTTGCCCGTGGGAAAGATTTTATGGCCTTTGACAGGAGTATTGACGTTCATATCAGCAAGTTGAGAGCAAAAATAGAAACCGATCCCCGATCTCCCAGGCACATTAAAACTATCTGGGGAACAGGCTACATGTTCGTAGATTCGCCATGAGACCTGCAAAACTTTATATCAAAATATTTTTATCCTTTGTCCTGGTTCTGATTATAACTGAGATATTAATCTTTGGACTTTTTATCTTCTCTGCCGGCAGAATATTTAATTCCCGTTTCGAGCGATATGCAAAAGTCCAGGCCTCGATGATAAATGATTTTATTAAAGAAAAAATCAAATCAGAGCCTGAAATACACCCTGCAGAAAACAAATCTTTACAAAACTTTCTCCTGCGCCTCGGAAAAACTTACGATGCAAAGGTCTGGCTGACAGACTCTGACGGGACTGTGCTCCTAAAGTCTTTTCAAGGGGACATTCCTGTCGGTGTTGCGGGTATTGCCAAAGATCGCATGAAGGATTATGAACAATTTAAAATGCACCGCAATTTCAAAAGGCGCCATTTTTTTTACATAACAATTCCGGTTGAAATCAGTAACAGCGAAACCGGCAGTTTCCATCTTTACGAAAACATGAAAAAAACCCACATTGAGGGGGCTTTTGCACTGGGACTTGCTGGAATCGGTATTATAATTGCTATACTGATAATTCCTGTTTCAAGACTTATCACGAAAAGAATCAAGCTGCTTAAAGCCTCTGCCATCAGAATTGCAGAAGGGGATCTTTCTCACAGGGTCATGGTTAAAGGAAAAGACGAGATAGGGGAGCTGGGTCGTTCTTTTAATCGCATGGCCGAAGAACTGGGAAAAATGATTAAAGGAGGCAGGGAGCTTACAGCCAATATATCCCACGAACTGCGAAGCCCCCTTGCAAGAATCCGTATCGCACAAGAACTTCTTGGGGAAAAACTGGAGAGAAACGAGTATAATGACCTGGACAGGCATTTATGCGACATGCAGGAAGACGTCGAGGAGTTGGATCGCCTCATAGGAAACATCCTCCTTCTATCAAAACTTGATATTCACGAAACAGCCATAAAGCTTAAACCCATTGATCTTTCCGAACTGCTAAACGAAATCCTTAAACATCTCAAGCCCAATATCAGCCGCAGGAATTTACATGTTATGACGTCTTTGTATGTCGATCAGCCGATATCCGGAGACATGAATGCACTTAAAACCGCATTTTCAAACATTCTCGAAAATGCCGTCAAGTTTACACCTGAAAATGATCATGTGATTATCAAAACATGTTTTGAAGAAAACTCTCCTGTCATCACTGTCACAAACTCATTTAAGGCTTTGACAGATGAAGAACTAACTAGAATTTTTGAACCATTTTACAGGACTGAACAATCCAGTGCATCCGGCTCAGGATTAGGTCTGGCCATTACTAAAAAAATCATTGAAAGGCACAAAGGAAACATCAGGGCTGAAAATTCGCCGGATGGATTGAAAATTATAGTGAGGCTTACCGTGTACGTCCCGTAAGCGTTCACAGGTGCTGCAGATGTGCGTGATCAGGGCGACCAGCTATAGTCTGTGCTATGGCTGGTTGCCCTGATCGCGTGCAGGTGCGGTGCCTGTGAGCGCTTACAATCAGACCAAACCCTGGTCCATCATAGCATCAACTACTTTAACAAAGCCGGCAATGTTGGCGCCATTAACGTAGTTGCCGGGTGTGCCGTATTGTTCGGCTGCATCCAAGCAGGTTTTATGAATACTTTTCATGATTATTTTCAGCTTGTCATCCACCTCCTCACGTGCCCAGGACAGACGCATACTGTTTTGGGTCATTTCCAATCCTGAAACAGAAACGCCTCCGGCATTTGCCGCCTTGCCTGGGCCATATAGGAGCTTGTTGTCAAGAAAAACATCTATCCCTTCCGGTTCCGTTGGCATATTGGCCCCTTCACTCACCAGTATAACGCCATTGTTTACCAGGTTCTGGGCATCTTTTCCATTGATTTCATTCTGGGTGGCACTTGGAAAAGCGCAATCTGCTTTATGATTCCAGAGTGGATTATGATCGACTGCAGGATCAACCGGAGTATAAACAGCCGAAGAATACTTCTCGACATATTCTTCAATCCTTCCCCTTCTGGCGTTCTTAAGCATCTTCACATATTCAAGTTTTTTTGTATCTATTCCTCTTTCATCATAAATGTACCCTGAAGAATCTGATAAAGTAACAACTTTAGCTCCAAGCTCCAAAAGTTTTTCTGCGGTAAACTGGGCCACGTTTCCTGATCCGGAAACCAGACATTTGGCGTTTTCCAGTGTTTTATCCCTGGTGCCAAGCATTTCGGCAGCAAAGTAAACCGAGCCGTATCCGGTTGCTTCCGGCCTGATAAGGCTTCCTCCCCAGTTGAGACCCTTACCGGTTAAAATGCCGGTAAATTCATTTCTCAGTTTTTTAAACATCCCGAAAAGAAAACCTATCTCCCTTGCCCCGACACCTATATCTCCTGCAGGAACATCGGTGTTCGCACCAATATGGCGAAAAAGCTCACACATAAAACTGTGGCAAAACCGCATGACCTCGTTGTCCGATTTCCCCTTGGGGTCAAAATCCGACCCGCCTTTCCCTCCACCCATGGGCAGCGTAGTCAGAGCATTTTTAAAAACCTGCTCAAAAGCAAGAAATTTTAGAATGCCCAGATTAACAGACGGATGGAAGCGCAGTCCGCCCTTGTAGGGGCCTATTGCGCTGTTCATTTCTATACGAAAACCCCTGTTGACTTGCGGCTCCCCCTGATCATCCATCCAAGGCACGCGGAATAAAATCACCCGTTCCGGTTCAACAATCCTTTCAGGTATCTTTGCCTGCCGATAAACAGGATTTTGATCCAACACCGGTTTCACTGATTCCATTACTTCGCTTACTGCCTGGTGAAATTCTCTTTCCTGAGGATCCTTGTTTTCTACTATTTGCATAATGTCTGACATAATAACTTCCTCCTTTGGAAATCTTTTATTTTTAATGGTTTTGTAAATTGGCATTCATTTAAATTAATTGTTCAGGAATGTCAAATAATTAATGCTGTAGAAAAAAAAGGATGTGATAAACATTGACATTTGGTGTAAAATGCTGTTATAATTTATTATTAATAGGATAAATAATTTTACATTTTGAAAATTTAGCTAATTTTTTAAAAAAAGTATAACACTTCCGATTTAAATAAGCACTATTTGAATATACGCCTGCCTACTCAATTCGTACAAAAATGCATTGGCGGCAGGTGATATTTTGCAGTTCAAAACGCAGTCATAATGTTGATTTTAATCCTAATTTGTGGAGTTATTTACTATTTCTTTTCGTAACCTTTTACTATTCACACTGTTAGCCGCTCTTACCTTGGCAGCATTAAGTTTATATATTCAGCCTACTAAAGAATATGATAAAATACGCGGGACTGGATCAGTTGGGCTTACCTATGCGCCTTCCGGGAATTCCAAAACAACTAAAGATTCTACTCCTCCTATCTATGTCAATCGCTCGATTGATAAAGATCTTCTGGAAGAAAAAATGGAAAGGGAGGCTAAAGAATATGATAAGACACGCAAGCCTGGATCAGTTGGACTTAACTATGCTCCTGCCGGCAATTTGAAAACAACTGAAGATTCTGCTCCTCCTATCTATGTCGATCCCTCGATTGATGAAGATGTTCCGGAAGAAGAAATGGAAAGGAAGGCTAAAGAATATGATAAGACACGCGAGCCTGGATCAGCTGGACTTAATTATGCGTCAGTAGGCAATTTGAAAACAACTGAAGATTCTACTCCTTCGATTTATGTTGATCATCTGATTGATGAAGATATCATTAAAGAAATTGAGGAAGAAGAATATGAAGAAAGCCGCCTGGGGCCAGGATCAATAGGAATTACTTACCGGTATTATAAAAATGACACTGATAACACTACAACCCTGACCGAACACGGCACACAGCTTCGCTGGCGACAGGAAACCCTGAGCAACGGCAGTTTTGAGCTTCTTGCTGAAGGACTTATATCAGAAAACCTTGAAGATGACAAAATTAAAGATGGGCGGGTTCTTTTTCGGCAGCAGGAGTATGTGCTCAAAGACTGGTTGCAAATGGACAGCGAAGTTGGGCATTTTCGCGGTTTTACACCAACGCAGGTCAGCAGAAGCTACAGGTTTTATCTGCCGTCAACTATTTTGCAGGGAGTAAATACAAAGTTTTAGAATAATGATACATCCCTGTCCTTTAATGCTGGAGAAATCGGAACATATAAAGGAATTGCCGCCCAGGTTTTTGAAAAAACCGAAGGGAAATTATATGGGCTCGGCGTGACTCATAGCGTTGATGACCAGTGGGAACTTAGCGCTCAGTTCTGGAATACTGTTGACCCTGAAAATGGGGAAAACCATCGAAGTTATGTCGGTGTCCTCGGATATCAAGATGCTGAAAGTTCTCATCGACAACAAAAACAGAGTAATTCGTCATCTCGGGCCCACCCTTTTCTCAATCGGAAGTTCGATACTGAACTCAGCTCCACCCCACTCGCTCGTGCCCACATTTATCGTACCGCCGTGGTCGGCAACAATTCTCTGGGCAAGACTCAGCCCGATACCGGATCCATCAGGGTGTGTTGTAAAAAATGGATCAAAAATTCTCTCCCTTAGCTTCAAGGGAACGCCAGGTCCGGAATCGGCAACACGTATAAAAAGACTCTGGTTTTTAAAATATGATGTAACCTTTATCATTTTTTTATCATCTTTTTCGCTCATTATCTGAGTTGCATTATTAATCAGGTTTAACATTACCTGTTCCATCAGGTGCGCATCGCCATAGCACTCCGGCAGATTATCAGCCAGAGATATTTCTATTTTAATACTTTTTTTCCGCAAGGTAGCTGTGGAAAGTTTAATGGCTTCCGACAAAGATTGATTCAGGTTTATCTTAACCATTTTAGGGGTGCCGGGCCTGGAAAAATCGAGAACCCTTTTGATAACAGACTCAATTTTATTGGATGCAGTCTGGATTTGACCTGCTATCTTTTTTATCATTTTAATACTGTCAGGACTAATGGTATCAAAATCGCAAAGGTCTTCCAGTGTATATAAATAGGAATTAATACCGGTTAGAGGGTTTCTTATTTCATGAGCGATCCCGGCAGCAACCCGCCCAAGTGAGGCCATTTTGTGTTTTATCATGACCAGGTACTCCAACTCCTTAGCCCTGCTAACATCCATCATATTAACCAGTATTGCTTCCTTGCCAAGATAATTGGATGCACTAGCATGGCACTGTACCCATTTTATATCTACCTGCTCCCTGAGTTTGCATGAGGGACTAAATCTGAAATCTGTCTCAACCGTTTGTGCTTTACCGGAAAGAATGCCTTCATATAACTTTTTAACTTTAGAAATGTCATCTGGATGGAGAAATTCGAATTTAGTGATTTCAAATGAATCAGGCAATTTGCCCAATAAGTTGCTTTGCTCTCTATTCTTATAGACAATTTTATTATCCTGGATAATGCAAATTCCGATCAATGAATTTTCAACCAGATTACGTAGTCTCTCCTCGCTTTCCCGCAATGCAGTTTCAGATAGTTTTCGATTTTCTTTAAGTCTTTTACATTCAAGAGCATTTTCAGTTGTTTTTAATAATTCCTGTTGCTCAAAAGGCTTCCTAATATAATCATAGGCTCCTTTTCTTAACGCCTTTATTGCTGATTCTATAGAAGCAAAACCGGTTATTATGATTACTATAGATTCAGGGCTTTTTTGTTTGATATGATCCATGACCTTATACCCTTCCAGGTCAGGTAAA
>JAUWOH010000030.1 GCA_030612225.1 Desulfobacteraceae bacterium | reverse complement strand
AAGGAGATAATCTTGAGGACAGCATTTCATCGCAAACATTCGACTTATTAAAAAAAAGAGCTGATGCCTCCGGCATACCGATACAGCAGCTAAGCCGCTTGAAACCCTGGTTATGTGCACTTTCTCTATCAAGCATTGAATTTTTAAAGCTTGGATTTAATCCTGCTTACGGGATAGATATGTATTTTTATAACAAGGCAAAAAAGGACGGAAAAGAGATGCTGAGGTTTGAAACTGTGGAGTTTCAGCTTAGCCTTATGACTCAAATGACTCGTAAACAAGAAGAGATGATGCTCAGGCAAACCTTAAAAGATCTTGAAGTCATTGAAAAAGATGCCGCAAACCTTGTTAAATACTGGAAAAACGGGGATGTAAAAAAGCTTGACTCCTTTATTACAGTGAGCCTTAAAGATTTTCCCGAACTTTATAATCGCTGGTTTACCAGCAGAAACAAAAGATGGCTGGTTGAAATTAAAAAGCTCATCGGTAAAAATGAAAATGTTTTTATTGTTGTGGGTGCAGGCCACCTGGTAGGCAGAGATGGCCTGGTTGAGATTTTAAAAAAGCAAAACTATAATATACGTCAAAGATAGAAGCTCAAATCCCGCTAAAGCGGGACCATCTTAAATCTAATTGCCCACTACCAAAAGTTGCTTTTTGAATTTGTAAATTTCTGATGGATCTAAATTCTTACATTTGTACAAACCCTTGAAACGATAACCCTTTAAGGAGGTTTCGACCATGTCAGATAATAAAGAAGGGGATAGTCCCTTATCTGAAAAGGCAGAAAAAGCTTCAGAAATTCCCAAACAAAAATCGAGATTTAAATTAATATTCAAAATTTTCATTGGCCTGGCAGTAATTTTGTCGCTTTCATCCATTTTTTTCTTGGAATATATTAGGCCGAATGAATTCGGCATAAAAATTGTGAGAGTGGGAATACACCGAGGTGTACAGAAAAAAATTTACCAGGCAGGTCTGCACCTGATTCTTCCTTTTGGACTTCAGGAGATTAGTCGTCTCCCAAAGGATATTCAGGTCCTTGAATTGACAAACTATCCTGACATGGCGGCTAAAGCTTCAAGGCATGAGAAGGCAGCTCACATACAGACATCAGATGGCTTTTTTGTGGATGTTGACGTGTCAATTCTCTATCGCATTGAAGACCCCTATAAGGTTTTTACAACTATAGGCCCTGGAAAGCTTTATGAAATTAACGGTATTATTCCCAAGGCGGAACCGGTGCTGAAAGCAACTCTTGGCGAACTGACAACCGAAGAATTTTATAACAGCCCCCTCAGGGTCGAAAAGGCAAAAGCTGCAAAAGAGATGCTGAACAGAGAGTTAAATCCAAAGGGGCTAAAGATTGATAATGTTCTGGTGCGTTATTTTACTTACAGTAAAGAAATCCAGAAAAATATAGAGGAGAAAAAACTCAAAGACCAGCTTGTATTCAAAAACCAGGCGGAAGCCAGGGCGGCGATTGAAGAAGCGACTTTAAAAAAGATAGAACAGGAAGGCAAGGCTATAGTACTGGTTGAACTAGAAAAAGGTAAAGCATATGTAACAAGAAAGCTTGCGGAAAAAGATCTCTATGTCAGGAAAAAGAAGGCAGAGGCAAACCTTTTGGTTAAACTGGCTGAGGCGCAAAAGATACGCCTTAAAAATGATGCCCTGACAGGAATAGGGGCGGAACGTATGGTTGGACTTAAAATGGCTGAAGCATACAAGAGCCTGGATACAATAATTTTACCGAGTGACGGTCCTGCCGGAGTAAATCCGCTGGATCTGGATAAGACCTTAAGATTATTCGATGTTCGGAAAGGAGGTGCAAAATGAGGCATCTTTTCATAATGATTATAATGGGTGGCGTGCTTTTTCTTTTTGGCGGCTGTATATTTAATACCACCGGTGATACTGAAGTCGGCGTGAGAACAGTTAAATTTGGCATTATTGCAAAAAGAGGAGTGGAAGATAAAGTATATGCTCCGGGAGCAACTTATTTTTTTCTTCCCTATATTAATGACTGGCATACCTTTGATACAAAGCTTCAGAATCTGGAAATGACCTTTGACCCGGAAAGGGGGGACAGAAAATCGAGAGACGACCTGCTGTTTAAAACCATTGATGGAAATGATATAAGTCTTGATGTAATCATCGCTTATAGAATTGACCCTGCAAAGGCACCTTATATTCTCCAGTATGTTGCGCAGAATGATGATATATTGCGTGAAAAAATTGTTCGAACAGTAGCCAGGAGTAAACCCAGAGACATCTTTGGAGAACTAACAACAGAAGAGTTCTATGTGGCTGAAAAGCGTGAACTCCAGGCAGACAGATCAAAGGAAGTACTCCAGGAAATCCTTGGCCCTATGGGAATTATCATCGAAAAAGTTTTAACGAAAAACTACAGATTCAATGAAGAATATCAAAAGGCCATCGAAGATAAAAAGGTTGCAGACCAGATGGTTGAAAAAAACAAGTCAGGCCAGCGCGCAACTGAAGAAGAGTACAAACGAAAGCTGGAAGAAGTCAGGGGCGAAGTCAACAAGATGGTAGCGGATGTTGATGGCCAATACCTGAAAGCGAAAATAGAAGCAGATGTTTATTATGAAAAACAAAAACTTCTCGCTGAAGCAATAAAGACTGAAGCGGTTGCCGAAGCAAAGGGCATTCGGGAGATGAATGACGCAATGGCCCGAGAAGGAGGAGAAACACTGGTAAAACTCAAAATCGCAGAAGCGCTTCAGGGTAAAAAGATTATGCTCATACCTGTTTCAGAGGGTGGTATAAATCTTAAAACAACCGATATCAACCAGCTTATTAATACAATGGGAGTAAAAGCGCTTTCAACAAAGAAGAGTGAAAAGTAGAGGTAACCGTTCACGGGTTCAAAGGTTCAGAGTTCAAGGTTTGCAATATTTAAAAAAAGTCCATATGGCTTGGGTAAGAGCTTATGGGCTTTTTTCTTTTCGCAGAATTTTAGCCTGGCCATCAAAAAGGCAGCCTTTGGCAACCGTGATTTTGGCCGCATTGATATCGCCTGTCATTCGGCCGTTCGACCTGAGTTCTACATGGTCTGCCGACTCAATCTTACCATTGATTTCTCCTTCAATGATAACCCTTCGGGCATTAACCGTACCTTCAACTCTTCCTGTTTTATCAACCCATACCATTCTTTTGCAGTCGATTTCTCCTTTAAAATAGCCGGATATACGGAGGGTGTCCTCTACTTTTATCTTACCTGTGAAACGAGTATTTGATGCGATAACGGTTACTGCCGATCCTACCTCGTCCTCAAGCACTTTTTCATCTATTTTTATAAACTTACTTTTATTTTTTTTTAGAATCATCCTGTATTCTCCAGCATTCAGTTTTGCAATTTATAACCTGTTGATTATCTCGTAAAAAGTAACAAAACCACTTTTTACGAGCCGTTTTAAGTTTTAGGATTTAAGTTTTAAGGCTTTGTTAAAACAGATAATATCATTAACCTAAAACCTAAAACTTAACACCTAAAACATGATGAATTCAATTTTATACGAATTCATCAACTGTTAGTTTATACTCAAATGCTGCAAGCGTCAAGTTAGCAGGATATTTCATTGACGAAAACCCAACGATACGCTACTCAATATTGATGAACTCGTAAAAAGTTCCATACACCCCCGCTAAAAAACAGCGGGATAAAAAGGCGCAGTGGTTTTTCAGAGACGAGGCAATATATGTAGTATGCCGAGTTCCCGAAAACCGCTGCAACGCAGTAGATGGGATTTTCTACGACGCTATCAATAATAAACAGTATTACGGAGCCGCCTGTGAATAATAATGAATTTATTAAGAGTTTATCTGAGAGGACAGGGCAATCGCAACGTGAAATCAGACGGTTATTGGGTCATATCACTGAGATCTTCCGAAAAACGATAGATGATGATTTCAGATTCACTATACCCAGGCTCGGTACCATTGGGACGCATATACGACAAAAACGGAAAGCCTATAATCCACATCTTAAAAGGTATATGTTGCTGCCACCAAAGCGCATCGTATCTTTCAATACAAGCTCCGTCCTCAAGAACAACGTAAAAGACCAGAACCATGAAAAGAAATAAAAAAATAACTTTTTCGGAATTGGTGGAACGTATTGCTGATGAGGCAAAAGTCTCGAAGAATGTTGCACGCAGCTTGCTCAAAGAAATGTCAGCCGTTGTTGATGACGGGCTTCGACATGACGGCAAGGTCAGAATCAGCGGTCTCGGGATTTTTAAGCTGAAATGGAGAGCAACCAAAAAGGGCAGGAATCCACAAACAGGTGAGCCGATCGAAATTCCCTCACAAAACCGGGTTGTTTTCAAACCAGCGGCGGATCTACGAAGGTTTATAAACAGGAACTATGAGAATGAGCGCCTTGAATATATTGATGATATAAAGGATATTCCAACGTTTCATTCCGAAAAAATCGCTTCCGGCAGAAGATCATCCAGCATAAAGTGGGTGGGTTTGCTAATTGTGCTTATGTTGCTCATTTTGCCCGGTATTTATTATTTATTCAAACCCTCTTTTAAATCACCTGCCGGGGTCCAGGAAAAGACACAGCATCGGGCTGCGAAAGTCCCGGGTCAGTATGCTGAAGAATTACTTCTAAGTGAAAAATCAAATAATCCTCTTCCCGGGTCGGGTGTTTTATCTATTACTTCATCTGGTGTTTCATCGGATGGTTCATCTGGCCCGGCGGACAAGCCCGGATGTACACAAGCTGTTAAAAAAGGAGACACGCTTTGGATGATCTCAAAAGCGTTTTATGCTGATCCATACCTGTGGCCCAACATATTCCGGGTCAATCTCAGTGTTATAAATAATCCTGATGTGCTGGAAGTAGGTACACTAATCTATGCACCGCCCCTTGAGGGTACGGCTGAATATTTGACTCCAAATGATATTATGAACGTTTCCGATGGCTATTTTCAAGTATATTTGGCCTATAACCGGCTTGGAAAAAAGAATGCTCCCCTTTTCCTGCATGTGGCCAGGCAATTCAATGTACATCAAATATCAGCTCGATACGAAAATAAAATAGCTAAAAGCAAACCCGATTCGGGTAAATAATTTGTAACCGTTCACAGGTTCAGGGTTCAAAGTTCAAGGTTAAGGGCAAAAAGGCGAAGACCCAAAGTCCTTGTAAAAAATTCTGGTTTTGCCACATAATTGCCAAATACCATGTTCCAGATTTGTGGTGATGTGGAAGCGGTCGGTTTTCCCGTACAAAACGTTTGCAAAATGACGTATGTGATGAGAATGCAACCTTTGAACCTCTGAACCCTGGTCGCCTACGGCGCCGCCAAAGGCGGGTAAACCTTTGAACCCGTGAACGCTTACCATATAACAATGGAGGATTTATGAAATTTGAAGCCCAAAAAAAAGAAACCGTCATTTTAAATCCTGTCAAGAATATGGAACAGAAATCGATTCCGAGTGAAATACGCAAAGATCCCCTTACAGGCAGAAGTGCACGAATCTGCCATTTCATGGAACTAAAATGGGAAAAACCCGATTTTGAAAAGCTTATTGCCGGAACGGAAAAATATTGTCCTTTTTGCCCGGATAAAGTGATGAAAGTAACCCCATTATTTCCTAAAGAGATTGTGCCGGAAGGTCGAATGGTTTCTGACGACATGGTCCTTTTCCCTAATATCGCTCCCTATGACAGCCTCGGTGCAGTAGCAACCCTTGGCAGCCGTCACTATATCCCCATGACGGAAATTAAGCCTGAACGTATTGCAAAGGCATTTCGTCTTGCCATGGATTTTTTTAACAAAATCCACAAGATCGGACATCTTGAATCGGTCTATCACATTATTAACTGGAATTATATGCCAGCTTCAGGAAGCTCTTTGATTCATCCTCACCTCCAGGTCTTTTCCACATCTTTTGCGCCAAACCTGATGCGACAAGAACTTGAAGCAGCAAAAACATATATGGAGAAAAATCAAACGAATTACTGGAATGATCTTGTTAAAACGGAAAAAACAAGCGGGAAACGATTTTTAGGAACAATTGGCCGCAGTTCCTGGCTCAGTGCATATGCACCCATGGGAGTTGCCGGCGATGTTTTAGCAGTGGTGGATGGCGTTCGCTCCACACTCGAACTTACTGATGATGATCTCTCAGACCTGGCAAAAGGGCTCACAAAGGCCATGGCTGCTTACGATAAAATGGGTATTTATAATTTCAACATGAATTTTTTCACAGGCAAAGAAACCGATGATTTTTCGCGATTTCACCTGCTGTTTTCACCCCGGACATTTTTCAACCAGGCATTGGGGACTCCTGACGTAGGTGCTCTAAGAAATCTTTTCAACGAAACCCTTTGTATGGCTTTCCCCGAGGATATAAACGAGATGCTTAAACCGGAGTTTTTATAACTGTGAATAAAAAAAGCTTACCGGTAATCCCAGCCGGCAGATCGGACGATCTTCATAACCTTGAAATTGCAGATTCAGCAGACCTTACGCTCTTTATGGCTGGAAACCAGTTTATGGCGATGGGTGAAATTATTTCTGAATTTCAAGTTAAGCATCCGGATATAAAAAAAATTTTCTATGAAACCCTTCCGCCTGGACTTGAGTTAAAACAAATTTTATCCGGCGGCGCTGTTTTTAAATACAAAACACTCCATGTCCGTCCAGATATTTACACCTCGGTAAACGAAAAAGGAATGAAGATTCTTGAAGAATCCGGTTTTATCAAAAAGAACGACTATCACCTTTACCTGCATAACCGGTTAACCTTGATTGTGCCGGAAGGAAATCCTGCTGAAATAGAATCTGTCTTGGATATGGGTCGCGATGATGTTCGCATATCTCAACCGGATCCTGAAAATGAAGATATCGCATTTCATATAATGGATATGTACAGGCAGGCCGGTGGAGAAGATCTTGTTCATCGCATAATGGAAGAAAAAAGAGCCGAAGGGACAACGATTTTTACCATTGTCCATCACAGGGAAACCCCTTTGCGCATTTTAAAAAAGACTGTCCATGTCGGACCTGTATGGGCTACGGAAGTGATACATGCAAAGGCGTCCGGTCTTGCATTTGATGTTGTTGAACCGGGTGAAGAACTTGATCAAAGAGAGAAGATAAACTATTATGTTTGTAAATTATCAAACGCCCCTAACCCTGAAAATGCACAAAAGTTTCTTGCTTTTATAACTTCACTATCAGCTCAAAATATATATAAAAAATATGGTTTTCTATAGGAAGTTTATTAAATTTTTTAGATCTTCACTGACAGTAATTAAAAGGGTGCTCATCGTGTTTCTGGTGATAACCATCCTTCCGGTTTTGTCTTTACGATGGATTTCGCCGCCAACCACTTCCTTTATGCTCCAGCAGAAATTTAATGCGTGGTGGAATGATAAAAAGAATTTCAAGATTCGCTATCATTGGGTTGATTTGAATAAAATATCACTTCACGCACCTATTGCCGTTGTTGCAGCAGAAGATCAGAAATTTCCCGAGCACTGGGGTTTTGACCGTGAATCGATAGAGGAAGCCTGGGTTGAGAGAGCTAATGGCATACGTGTGCGCGGGGCCAGCACGATTTCCCAGCAGGTTGCAAAAAACCTGTATTTATGGCCGGGTCGCAGTTTCTTAAGAAAAGGAGTGGAGGCCTATTTTACGGTTCTAATAGAGCTTTTATGGTCGAAACATCGAATTATTGAGGTCTATCTTAATATTGCCGAGTTCGGCAATGGTGTTTTTGGAATAGCGGCGGCCGGCAAAACCTTTTTCAAAAAACCTCCCATTCGTCTCACACGATGGGAATGCGCACTTCTTGCAGCAGTACTTCCCAACCCAAAACGGTTCCGCGCGGCCAGGCCATCAAACTATGTTTTAAGACGCACTGCGTGGATCCACAAAGAAATGGATCGTCTCGACAGGGCTAAGTGCCTGAAGAACCTGTAAGATGGGCGAGGGGCTCAATGCTATTCCTTCAAAAAAGGAGATAAAAGAGACAGAGTGTTCCTGGTGGACTTGATGATCGCCCTGATAGGGCTTAACGAGCAGCCCTTCGGGCTTTGAAGAGCGTTTCCTTCGGAAACTTGAGGATCAGCCAACTGCGGTAGCTTTTATACCTCAAGAAAAACAGTCATTGAGCGAAGCACTCCTCAAACGAAGTGCTCCTTAAGCGAAGCGCTCCCCAACGGGACATATCGGTTTTATTCACTGCAAAGCCGCAAATGACGCAAAGAAATTGATTTTTGGAAAGAAAACACATGGCCGATCGATTTTTACAAATATTATCCTGCGCCAGGATGATAATTCTCCTGCTGTTATCATCACTATTTGTTGTGATATGCAACGGGTGTGCAACAATACCGGAAATTGTCAATTTGAAGCAGGATGAAAGCTTTACTCATGATGAAATTGTCGCCGGTAAAATGGTAGTTTGCGGCGTTGTTTCCATAGTCAATGATCTTGATGAATCGGAAAGCAGCAAGTACGCAGATATGCTTAGAGACAGTTTTCTCTCCGTGCGAAAAGAGTTTGTCATTTTACCTGTTGAAGAAGCAGTGCAAAGGTTAGGGAAAGATCTTTACCAGGCAATTCTTTGCGATTATAAATACACTGGGGAATTGAATTTAGACCTTCTTAAGAAACTTGAATCTTGCCAAACCGCGTTCAGATATCTTCTGTTAGTACGTATCATTGAAAACGAGGTTAGTAAAAGCACGGAGAAACGTCCAAGATCTGAAATCCCACCCAAAACAGATTGGAAGGGGAATCCGATTGTTAAGGAAATTGATGTAGTGTTGATTGCTAAGAGACGCATCAGTGTTTCAGTTGATGTTTATGACCTTAAGAAAAGAATTTTGGCATTAAGTGGCGAAATTAATGAAAGTGAATCAAATGAAAGATCACCATATTCCGAGGAAAAGGATGAGGATATAATAAAATCGTTTACTCTAATACCGGTACGAGTCTTTCTTGAGGTGACGCTGCAACCATCTGCGCCGTCGACAGACAAATTACTTCATAAAATTTTTAAAGCATTTGCCCAAAATATGCCTTGTAGACATCGTAAGTAAAATAAAATCTCAAGTTTCGCACCCCTTATCTACAGCGAAGCCTTAATTCCTGAAGAGTTGATTTGTATCAAAGGAGTGAATCGAGACGGTTATATCATTTTCTTCCAGGTGATATGAACATAATCAGTTAGCAGCGTGTCCTGATATTTGGGATAAAGTGCATGAGTTGCTAAATTATATAAAGTCGTACGTCTATCCCAACTATCAGGCCCAAATATCAGGACACTGCGAAAGGGTGGAGAAGGTGACCAACATATCACCTTACAGAAAATAATATAATCGTCTCGATTCACATCTGATCTTATATTGAGACTTTTGCAAAATAGGGGTGCGAAACTTAAGTAATAATCTAAAGCGCCAGTTTCAAAATCTTCCCTTCCTTGTGAAGACCCCGCTTACATGTGAGAGGTAAGAGAGAGTTGGTTCGGGAGTGAAAAAACTACATGACAGATAGATTTTCACAAATATCACCAGGCGGTAGGATAAAAAATTTCTTACTGCTGTCATTAATATTTGTTGTGATATTTTGCGGATGTGCAGCCATAATAAAGGAAAGAAGTCCTGAAGAGATTGTTGCACCTGACCTGCGATGGGATGAAAAAAATTATGTTGTTTTTTTAAAACAGAATATGAAAGATATGAATGAAAGATATTCCACCGAATATGCACCCTACGATTTTGTCGTGGACACGGATAGGGGAAGCACGCTCATAAAAAACCTGATTGAACCGGAAATAGTATTAGAAATCAAAGACAGGCCGTGGTCTGATAACATGGAAGATGACTATAAATTATATAAAATATTTAAGTATGTACAAAATGATTATGCATTTTTTATGGAGCCGGACAAGTGGCCGACAGTGAAAGAGACTGTTAAAAATAAAAAAGGGGACTGCAAGAGTCTGTCCCTGTTGCTGATGTCTTTATTGATATCAGCCGGAATTGACACCCATGCGGCAATTTCAAACGGGCACATGTGGGTAAATGCTTTTTATGACAGCAGGTGGCATGTTCTGGAAATTGATAATGATCCTGAAAGAAACAAGATTTACAGTATTCCCGGATTTTACAACAACCCACTTTATAAGATATATCCCGACCACACTGAAAAAAGGGTCTTATTTACCCATTCAAAAAGTAGGCCAAAATAGCATTCAAGTGATCCGGCTTTTCAAGATACTGAAATGTTACTCATCCATTATCATAGCCTGATGAAACCTTCCCGTGTCTCAGAGCGATCTTTTCAAACATTATCACAAGACCAACACCAAGCGTATAGAGGGATTCAATGTTAAGATTTTCTTCCGCCGTTGAATCGAAAAAGACGTTGAGACTTGATTCAAGGCCATCTTCAGGTTTCCAGTAACAAATCAGGATTGGCACTTTTGGCAAAGGGTGCAAAACAAGTGAAATGTCAGAGGAGTAATGATTTTCCACTTGCCTGCCGTTGAAAAGGTGAATCATGTCCTCAAAAAGATCCGTATAGGTATCAGCAACTTTTTTAAAGGGTTTTTCACATCGCTGCCCGAAAAGTCGATACCACGTCTTTCCACCTTCCAGTTCCCTGAACGGAACCCATTTTCCTGAAACAGGGACTCCCGCACCATCTATTATGTAATTGATTACCGGTATGGTTATCCATGCATGGACATGTATGTCGGTTGTAATGTTCCCCTTTGTATCAACACTAAAGTTTTTACCGAGAATCTTGATTGTCAGTTTTTCGTCAGAAAAAATAGCTCCCAATCTCTGCGCTGATGAAGAAAGATTTATTGAAGTAATTTTTCTTTTCAACTGCTCGATTGTTTCGTCTCGCTCCTGTTCACGGGTTACCTGGTTGCCGGCTTTCACGCCATACCTCTTGATTATCTTACTATCAAGATGAGGGCATTCATCAAGCCTTTTTTGACCTTGGAACACTGCGGCAGCAAAGGCCAGGCATGTCGGTTTGTTACATTCTTTGCAGTTTGATTTATCGAGTAACTTGAATATTTCCATGGTATTATTAAATTGATCCATGCGGTAACGCTCCCTTTTTCAGCCCTTTAATCACCAGGTTATACGAGTTATCAATCATGGTTGATAATTCATCATTCGGAATAGAACCATCCAGAATAATAGTATTCCAGTGCTTTTTGTTCATATGATAGCCGGGCTGAACAGCATTATATTTTGCCCTAAGATGCAATGCAAGTTCAGGATCGCATTTTAGATTTATTCGTAATGATTTTTTATCTAAAGGAATAAGTGCAAACATTTTCTCCATCACTTTAAATACAATGACGGTCGGGCCGAAAGGAAAATCCTCACAGGCCCCCCTTTTATTGAGGAGATATTCACGAAGAGATTCAAATTCCATAATATTTCTTTTCATCATAAAGTTTATTAGTTTAAAAACTTTTCTCCCGATTAACTTCTTGAACCCTGTTTGTCCAGGATTTTCTGTGAAAGCCTGAAAGTTCGACCGGGACCTTTGTGCAGAACGTTTCTAAAAAATGATGCCATCGATATACGCTGCTTAAATTAACCACTTTGGTCACTGCATGCTTTCATTTTTTCTTTAGTTCGACATCACCTCATGATATGATAGACAAGTTAACTTTCAGTTGCAGTGCCGCAAAGCGGCATAGCATAGCCTTTTACGAGATCAACCCGGGTTGAGTAAACATGGTTTTCAGGTTTGATTTTTGTTAGTTTGATAAAAAAATCTTGACACTGCTTTTCGTGTCTGTTATATCTGTTGCTAACAAAGTAGCAACAGATATAACTATGGAAAATATCACTAAAATACGTGAGCTTGGCTTTTCCAAATACGAAATATCATGTTACCTTTCACTTGTGTCTATCCATCCGATCAATGGATCACAGTTGAGCCGGCTTTCAGGTATTTCCAGGTCAAGGATTTATGATGTTTTGCGTAACATGACCAAAAAAGGACTGGCTCTGGAAGTCGAAAACGGTCTGTATGCCCCCCTCCCTCCTGATGAGTTGATGAAAAGACTTCGTACTCAGTTTGATTCAAATCTTTCTATTTTTAAAAAAGAGATTAAAGCTGTTTCTAAAGAAGGGAGTTATGAATATATATGGTTTATCCGGGGTTATTTGGAAGTAATGAAAAAAGCCGGTGAGATGATCCGTTCAGCCCATGAAGAGCTTTATGTCAGACTTTTTCCCAAAGCAGGTAAAATACTTGAAAAAGATCTGAAGGATGCCGAGGCCAGAGGTGTAGGAATCAAGTATGTTGCCATGGGGGATATGCCACTGACATTTGATATCCAGGTTGTTCACCCGGAAACCAAAAGCCTTACCGATACTATTGGAGGCCGGTCATTTGATATAATTTCTGATAAATCCGAGGCGCTTGTCGGGATTTTTGAACCGAAGAAAGAAGATCTTTCTCCCATCAACTGGACAAGGAATAGATTATTTATAATTTCCGCCCGCGACAGTCTTCGGCATGACTTCTATCATTATTTTCTCCAGAAAGTCTATGACCGGAAACAGCAACTTACAGACAGGGATAAAAGAATCTATGAGTTCATTAAATCTGACGATTGATCTTTTGATTTAATAAAACTGTGAAAGGAGCATTCCTATGAAATTACCAAAAATAAAGACACCTCTTCCGGGTCCGAAAGCAGCAAAGCTCATAAATATAGATAACAGGCGTGTATCTCCCTCATACACCCGGGACTATCCCCTTGTTGCCGAGAAGGCTAAAGGGTTGTGGATAGATGATCCGGACGGCAACATTTTTCTTGATTTTACTGCCGGTATAGCCGTATGTGCAACGGGACACTGCCATCCCAAAGTCGTCAGCGCTATTAAGAAACAGGCTGATAAGCTGATTCACATGTCAGGGACCGATTTCTATTATACATCACAGATTGCTCTTGCCGACAAACTGGCAAGCCTTGTGCCGGGGGACGGAAATAATAAGGTATATTTTGGGAACTCAGGTGCCGAGTCTGTGGAAGCAGCTTTCAAGCTCGCACGCTGGTTTACCAAGCGGGAGCTAAACATCGCTTTCTTTGGTGCATTTCACGGCCGCACCATGGGCGCATTATCTCTTACTGCAAGCAAGGTGATTCAGAAAAGGCACTACAATCCACTTATACCTGGAATTACCCATATCCCTTATGCATACTGTTATCGGTGCCCATACAATATGTCTTATCCTGCCTGTGGTATCGAGTGTGTGCGCTGGGTGGAGGATAACCTTTTTCGTACAACCATGCCTGCGGAAGAAGTAGCTGCTATTTTTGTCGAGCCCATACAGGGTGAGGGCGGATATGTAGTGCCGCCTTCTGAGTTTCACGTTGAATTGCAGAAAGTGGCAAAGAAATATGGTATTCTATACGTGGTTGATGAAGTGCAGGCAGGAATGGGCCGCACCGGCAAGATGTTTGCCATGGAACACTTTGGTGTAGAGCCGGACATCATGGCTCTTGCCAAGGGGATTGCATCGGGCATGCCCCTTGGGGCAATGGTGGCAAAATCGGACATAATGGTCTGGGAGGCCGGTTCCCACGCTTCCACATTCGGCGGCAATCCAATCTCGTGCAGTGCCGCCCTGGCAACCATTGAACTGCTGGAAGACGAGTTGATGGAAAATGCCGAGATCCGGGGCAAATATATGATGGATCAGCTTAGGAACCTGCAAAATTCCATAGAGTGTATAGGCGATGTTCGTGGCAAAGGTCTTATGATCGGCGTTGAACTGGTAAAGGATCGTGAAACAAAAGAACGTGCCGGCACCTGGCGAAACGAGGTGGTATTGAAAGCCTTTGAAAAGGGGCTGCTTCTCCTTGGATGTGGTGAGAATACAATTCGTTTTTCACCGGCCCTGACAGTAAGCAAAGAAGAGATAGATGTGTGTCTTTCTATCTTTGAAGAGGTACTGCTGGAAGTTACGAGTTAAATCACCTACCACCCATAGAACGACGAACGTAGTGTACACACTTGACACAAGAGGTATGGTAACTACCAGTTTTGTAAGTACTTTTTCTGAACCGCAGAATATCGAACAAGGAATATCGAATGTCGAAGTATTTCCTTCGTAATTCTGCGGTTACTTGTTCGATATTCGATATTCAACGTTTTTGGGCGATTACAAGAATTCCCATAAATACCCACAGTGTCAAGTGTGTACAAAGACCACCATAGAACGGGTGATTTGATTTAGGCCCCTTAAAGTGGCCTAAAAGCATCGCGATTTATGCAGATTACAATTCAATATCCAGGACATAGCCGTCAAGTTAAAAGGATATGAGCGTAGAACGCTTGTCTTGGCGAAGCTGGATCCAACGGCGAATTTCAAATAAGGTATTCTACCAATTTGTAAACTGGCGGAGCACTTCGGTCCCTCAGCATATGCTCACCGATTTCATAATAGGGTTTGAGCAATGTCATTCAAGTTTCCAGGGTTGAACCAACGGTTCCAAAGAAAAATCGCTCTTTAAGTTTAGCGTGCAGCAGGGAGGCTTTCGGCAATCCTGTGCAGTGAGAAACACCCAGGAGATCAATTTTGTACTTATCGATTACTTTTAACGTTTCATCAAATTGTTCTTCACTTGAAAAACCCAAATGTGTGCCGCCTATAATCGCGTGTATTTTATCGCGATTCATTTTTTCCATAGCATACTCGATAATATTGATCATGCCGGCGTGAGCACAGCCGAGCACAAGAATCAGGCCCTGGTCTGAATCTATTATTAAAGAGAGGTCGTCCTTCAATGGGTCCGGCTGGATTTTTTCACCATTGGCCAAACAAGCGATCATATTGGCATCACCTTTCTCAAACTCACTTTTGCGCGGAATTTCTCCTGTGAGAAATACTCCTGGGCCTATTTCAATCATATCTGCT
>JAUWOH010000164.1 GCA_030612225.1 Desulfobacteraceae bacterium | reverse complement strand
TTACTCATTCCGTTTTGTATAACCCCGGTTTTAATGGCGTGTATTTCATATTCAGTCAGCCCTGCTGTTAATTCTTCAAAATTTTTTGTGGTAAACATATTTCTTTTATAGTCTTTAATGGTTTTTCCGGGATGATAGTTTTTGGTGTAAAAGATTTTATAAATTTTATTATTGTTGGCAGTTTTAAAACTAATTATTTTACTACAGTCACGTGGGTTACCACAATATTTAGCGATTTTAGGCTCGGAGACCTCCGTCCCGGCAGGTATTATTGATCTTCCACCTCCACCTTTATAGTTAATACATCTCATATTAAAATATTTCCATTCCCAAATGTTGTATGCAGTATACAATCTTTGTTCCGGTAATGCTTTGTCTTTAGCATGGCAATGAACGGCAGACAAAACTATAATAAGTAATATGGTTGATGTAACTCTTAACAGGTGTCGCATAATTTCCTCCTTTAAGGGTCTGGAAGCTGCCTTCTGACTACAGGTTTTCAAGTAGTGCTGCTTTTTTCTTGTCATATTCTTCCTGTGTTATCAGACCCTTATCCAATAGTCTTTTCAGTAACAAGATTTTTTCTTCCACACCGGCAGCAGTCTCCTGCTCCCTTTCTTCTCTTCTGATATTTTCAGGCCCTGTCCTATTTTTGCTGTTGAATAAAATTTTTTCCGTTTGCCTTTTGTTTTTCCAGTAGAGCCAGACATTGCTGTTACTATTGGGCGTCTTATGCTCCGGAGGAGGACCATAACAGATAAGAACCGCTTCCTTACTCATTCCGCTATGTATAACCCCTGCTTTAATGGCGTTTTTTTCATATTTAGTCAGCCCTGCTGTTAATTCTTCAAAATTTTTTGTAGTAAACATATTTCTCTTATAGTCTTTAATAGTTTTTCCGCGATGATATTCTTTTTTAAAAAAGATTTTATAACGTTTATTGCTTGTGGCGGTTTTAAAACTAATTATTTTCTGACAATCATGAGGAGAAGCACAATAATATTTAATTTTAGGCCCGCTGACCTCCGTCCCGGCAGGTATCATTGATCTTCCACCTTTATAGTTAATACATCTCATATTAAACGATTTCCATTCCCAAATGTTGTATGCAGTATACAATCTTTGTTCAGGTATTGCTTTGTCTTTAGCATGGCAATGAACGGCGGACAAAACTATAATAAGCAGTATGGTTGATGTAACTCTTAACAGGTATCCCATAATTACCCCCTTTAAGATTGTTGGTTTTCTATAAAATTTATAAGCCAATTTATAAGATAGAACTACGATAGAGTTATAGTTTAACCGTTTTTTATTATTAGCGCAATAAAAACGACAAGTCAAATCCTTGATGGACTCTGTAAAAAGTCGGACGCAAATCAAACGATTATCATGAGCATGTGCTCATAATGCGATGTGACACAAGATAAATCAAGAATAAGCTCTGCGTACCTGTCACATCATTTAAATTGATAAAACTTTAAAACTGCAGGATGTCCCGACCCCTCCTTGTAAATTAGGATAGAGCCTGATTGTTCCGTCTATAGTAGCGTATAGAGTCAGTAGTGTATATAGCCAAAGCGATCCAGATGAATACAAAGGTCCAGACCTGGGCCATGGAAAACGGCTCATTAAATGCAAAAATCGCTAAAAGGAACATACCGCTGGGGGCGATATACTGTAGCAACCCTACAGTAGAAAGCAAAATACGTCTTGCGCCCAGCGTAAAAAAAAGCAGTGGAACCGCAGTGACCAAAGAGGCTCCTATCAGGAGTAAATCCATCCCATAGCTCACCCGGAATATAGACCCCATCCCCTTTGTGTCTAAGTAGACTATGTAAATTAAGGCGGGAAAGGAAAGTAACATGGTTTCAATTGTTAGCCCGACAAGGGAACTCACCGGGACTACTTTGCGAATCAAACCATAAAACCCGAAGGTTAAGGCCAGAGTGATAGAAATCCAGGGAAAGACTCCATGGTGAATAGTAAGATATAAAACACCAGCAGTTGCTAAGAGTACAGCCAGAATTTGAGGTTGTCTCAGGCGTTCTCTTAAAAATATCACCCCCAAAACAACGTTCACCAACGGGTTGATGTAATATCCGAGACTTGCCTGTAAAAGGTGATTGTTATTCACTGCCCATATGTATAGCAACCAGTTGCAGCCTACCAGGATTCCCGTTGACAAAAGAATAATTAGCATGCGCCGATTTGTCACAACATCAATGAATTCTTTCCAGCGACGCTGTAAAAACACTAAAGGCAGGAGAAAGACAAAAGACCATATGATCCGATGCACAATGATTTCTAAGGCAGGTACTGCTCCAAGCGCTTTCCAATAAAAAGGACTGAGTCCCCATATTAAAAAGGCAGAGAAGGCATATAAGACGCCTAAAACCGGTTCGCTCCTTGATTTGGATGAATGAGCTTGTGTCATACTATTTTAAAGTTTCTTGTATATCCCGTGGTTCAGACCACAATATCTCAAAAAAAGAAATATAATCCTTCTTTTCTTGCAAAACCTAACCCCCCTTTGTTCATCCATGCTTCAAATAAGAGCCGGGCAAAACACGTCATATACCAACAAGTCTTGTGTAACATCAAAAATTTTATGTTTCTTGCCCTTTGGCACTCGTACAATGACTCCAGGTTCCAGTGAAAAGTCCCCAGTCCCATCAACCCACATAACGGCTTTTCCCTGTAGTAGATAAAGGATATCATCCTGCTCCTCATGAATATGTTCGGGCACTTCCTTTCCCGCTGGAACATTAACAAGCATGCAGGTCACATTCAAACCGTGTTCTTTCTTTGAAATCAAAGGTTTGATTGTGACTCCTCGTACAGTTGGGTGGGGCATCCAGGAAACCTCTTCAACTGATCGATAAACTTCCATTGAATTCTCCTATTAACCATCGATGATATTTTTTGCGAGTTCATCAATTTTAACGGTTTCGTAAAAAGTTCAAATTCAAGGCCTGTTAGCTGTGGTGGAACTGTTTCTGCCTATGCTTGTCCTGCCGGTAAATACCGTCTACTTTGCAAAGGTCTCTTTGCAATTGTAAAGAAGAATCGTGCCAGGCAAATCGTTGAACTTTAGGAATCCGCAGACCAGAAGTTACAGCTTCCCCTTTTTCTTCTCCCGCTTTTCCTGCCTCTTTTCCTTTACTGATTTAGCCGGCTTCTTTTTAGTGTCTTTTTTAGCGTCCCTTGCTTTTCCCATTTTTATCACCCCTAATAAAATAATTGATAAGAATTAGCCTTTTCTGCACGTATACCTCCAAATACCCTCCTGCAAACTTCTCCCATGCAACTTGTTTCAAACATTAAATGTTTTCGGTATCCGGTATGCCCAAAAAATAGAGCAGCCCGGAAATATTATCGCTGGTTATCACACCGTCACTGTAATCTTTTAAAATTTCTTTGGGATTGAAACCGATGGCCAAACCGGCATTACTAAACATAAAGCGGTCGTTTGAGCCATCGCCCACGGCAACGATTTGATCAACGGTTATGCCTTCAATATCGGCTATTTGCTTTAGTAATGCGCCTTTTTTTTCCGCATCAATGATTTCCCCCTTTATTTTCCCTGTAACAATGCCGTTTTCTATTTCAAGCTCATTCGCGAAAACGTAGTCCAGGTTGAGGAGTTTTTTGAGGTGGTTGGTATAGAAACTAAACCCCCCTGAAATCACGGCGATCTTATATCCCATAAATCTGAGGGTTGAAATTAATTCTTCCGCCCCTGGCGTGAGTTTTATTGTGTTGATCAACAACTCAAGCTTTTCTACGGGCATCCCTTTCAGCAGTTTGACTCTTTCCCGTAAGGCTTCTTGAAAATCAATGTCACCGTTCATAGCCTTGTTGGTAATTTCCTGAACGATTTGATCAACCCTGGCGGTCTTGGCCAGTTCATCAATCACTTCCTGCTGGATAATGGTGCTGTCACAGTCAAAAACAATTACCCGTTTGGGCCTGGAAGTGATGTTGTCGTTCCGCAGGGAAATATCGAGTCCCAGCTTTTCCGCATGTTTGTACAACACCTTTCGAAGGGACTGGGTATGGGGAAAATCGCAAGTGTCAATGGTCATATCTATAGCGATGTATTCACCACGGGCAATCATCTTGATTTGTTCAATATTGATTGAGTTTTCGGATAAAATGCCTGAAATGGAGGCAACAAGACCTGGGCGGTCACGACCCATAAAGGTCAGTACCATTAACTTTTTGTTGGACTTGCGGCGTCCGGCCACATATTTTTCGGTACGAAAGCCTAAATTAAAATTGGCACTCACGGTCTCAAGAGCTTGAACCATATCTTCATAGCTGTATTTAGAGGTGATCAAATCAACCACCAGGAACATGGAAAAATGTCCCCTGACCGCACGCGCATCAGCGTCCACGATATTGATGTTCAAATCGGATAGAACGTTGGTTAATGAATGGACCAGGCCGGGTTTGTCTTTACCAACCGCGGATATGACATACAGAGAACTCATAGTTAATCCTTTATTATCACGTAGTTGTCAGTTTTTCTTCATAATTTGAAGCGTTTATACCATATTTCACTTTAAAAGCAAATATTTTGATTGCCTTTCAGCAGAGTTCAAAAAGTGCTATTTCGAAGTCTGCGCTTATCTGCAAAAGTCTCAGGTAAATATAGGGACGGCAAGTGAGCGCCCCTCAGAAGTTTCAAGCTTGTTGATGTAAATCATAGCCGTCATTCTGGTCCCCAATATTGACTTCTAAATGATCAATTAATTCACAATTCAAGAGGCGACAGCAAATTTTTCAAGAAACCAATTTTTTCCTTCCAATGTTATACGAGTTAATGGAGTGCAGAATTAAAACATCTTGAACTCTACAATTTGGATTCCTACAATACATCCAACTGTATTTGCATATCATATTTCTTTGCAGGTAGAATCAAGCAATTTTTTATTAAGCACTGATAATGAGATATTACTTTCTGTGGAATACAACCATTGGATCATATTTGTTTTAACGTGATGCCAGTCTTTGTCTATCATAGCAAACCAGGCAGTATTTCGATTCCGATTTTTAATGATGAAATGCTGTCTGAAAATTCCCTCAAAACTGAAGCCAAGTCTCAAAGCAACAGTCCGGGAACGGGCGTTGCAGGTGTCACATTTCCATTCTACACGCCTGTAATTTAGTACATCAAAAGCCTCTGTCAGCATGAGATAGACTATTTCGGTATTCACTTTTGCAAAATGAACGACGGGTGAATACCAGATGTTTCCAAGTTCTAAGGTTTTCATTTGCGGAATGATATTTAGAATGCTTATCATACCAACACGCTGATTTAACTCTTTTGATGTAACCGTAAAGAAAATCATGTTGGTTGATGCCTTACAACCTTTTAGCCAATCCAACATTTCATTTTTTTAAGAAAATGGGCCATACGGCATGTACATCCATATTCGCTTATTACCATCACTGCCGTGCGAGTTGAGAAACAGTTCGTCAACATCACTTTCAGGTTCGACTGGATGCATGGTAACAAATTCACCGGAGTATACTTTTTTTACAGGAATCTGTGATGGGTTCGTATCTTCAACAATTTCACCTAAAGGCATTTCGTTCGATTCCTGATTATTCACTTTATTCATCATCCTTTCTTCTTTAATGAGGATATTGAGACTATCTAACTTCAGCTAATATTATAACACGGTTGTCAAGCCAAGCAAATCTTTCATTTAAGGTTCTTCTCCAATTTAGCTGGAGAATAGGATTCGAGAGGTCGAGGGTTTCTACTTGAATATCACTGCCATAATCACTGTTTTTAATGCAATTGCTCTTTAATAAATGTCGTTTAAGGTTAAAATGCTAATATTTATATTATTGATTTAATGAATATTCAGGTCGCCAAACAGTGCAACTTTCTCAAACTTTTAACATTTTGTCATAATAATGCATTTCACTTGAATCCTTGCTCCCTTGGCCCCTTAGGATCACTCCAACTCTTTTGGAGAAGATCCACACTTTTTAAGTTTACGGATTATGTTTTTTTTGATACTGTCAATTAGATAAATATGTAGTATGACTTGCTGTAATAATAGGGATGCTTAAAAGATGGTTTAATCTTGAAGTTGATAAAGATTTTAACACTTTAATTGAAATGTGTAATGAAGCGAGACCTTTGAAAAATGTTCATTTTTGTTCAAGGTCAAGTCGAAGATCCCGGACTTTGAACGGGGGGAGGCGATCCGCCTCAGGCGGATTAACCACAGGAATACATTGAGTATTTCGAGGATAGCGCTGAAGCTTCACTAAAGTGCCAAAATCTGAGAGTGAGACAGAGATTGAACAAAAAGGGACGTTTCGAAGTCTGCGCTTACCTGCAAAGGTCTCGAAGCATACCCGGAGGATGCAGAATAACAAGCAATCAACCACCTAAAAAAAGGAGGACATCATGAAAAAGGGTTTTTATGTACTTTTTATTCTCGGGATTTTTTTTAGCTCAGTTTTTTACATGGGTTTTTTACCAAAAGGAACTGCTTGCAAACTTGCGTGTGAAACGGCTTTAAAAGAGTGTAAAGAAAAAGCCGAAAAGAATGAGCTTAAAGAGACTGCGTGTGAGGTCGTATACGAGGAATGCCTTGAAGAGTGTAAAAAGAAATAGTGAGGGAAAAGGTCTCTACAAAATAACCCTTAGAACAGACCTCGTAATTCACATTACAAAAATGACCGTAAACCTTGATATACCACGAAATTGCAAATAAATTGGACACCAGGTCGGTCTGGGTTATAAGGTTCAGGGTTCCCGGTTCAAGGTTAAGTGCTTCGCACTTTTTCCTT
>JAUWOH010000335.1 GCA_030612225.1 Desulfobacteraceae bacterium | reverse complement strand
ACTCTATCCCGTCTAAGGTATTCGGCGGTTTTAAGAAGGCCTGCCACAATCTTTATAAATTCGATTCTAAAACGGAAAAAGACTTCGCCTGGATACTGGAGAATGATAAATCAGTATTGAAGTGGCTCCGCCCTGCCGAGAAGCAATTCCATATTTATTGGAATCATAACTCCCAACGATACCATCCCGATTTTGCGGTTGAAACAGATAATACTATCTACATGGTTGAAACAAAAAAGGAAGGTGATATTGAGTCATCGGATGTTCAGGAAAAGGCACGGGCAGCACTTCAATATTGCACTCATGCAACGGACTATACAACCAGCAACGGCGGCAAACCCTGGATATATGTCCTGATCCCCCACAATGCCGTCATGGGGAACATGAGCGTCGAATATCTCATGAAGAATTTTGAGTATACAGATGGGTAACCCTTGCACGATTTTACGGAACAACCTCCCAGGAACTCCGGGAGTGCTCATCATGTGAAACGAGGGAATGAAAAAAGGGGGTATTATTACAAAGGTGATGATATCCATGTCCGCATAAATACTGATTATGTTTAAAGGCAATGAAACTATATAGATACAGACCATTAAGTGAAATTCTATTTAAGGAGTTGCTTTATAGTGAGGTCTATTTAGCATCACCAATAGAATTAAATGACCCTCTTGATTTAAACGGGCAACTGGATTTTTTTTCGGAAAATAAAGCCGAGATAAATAGACTTGTTCATTTCCTTTCTAAACAAATGGGTGTACTGCTTCTGTCTGATGATAATTATGTTTTAGCAGCGAAATTGATGCATCCTATAGTCTATGAACAGCTTGGTACATATATAACTGCCGACTTTTCTAATCGTGATACCCATATTGTCACCACAAAAGATCTATTTGAAATTCTTTCGAGATTTTATCGCGAAAATCCCTATGCAATAGAAGGGTTAGAAGAATTCAAAGCAGAAAATTTATTTTCCACCTTAGAAACGCTGTTTGCTCAATTTCTTAATAATAGCTCTGTTGCCTGCTTTTCTCAAAACTACAACAACTTTCTAATGTGGTCGCATTATGCGAGTGGCCATACCGGTATATGTCTAGAATTTGAAGTAGATGCTGACCCAGAAAGCAGCAATACATGTCATTTTCCATTTATAAGTAATGCACCGTTTGAAGGCAAATACATTGAGTGGATGGAAGATATAAATATGGTCAGATACTCTGCTTCATTAACTAAGCCGAAGTTCTATGATTACATGCTAATTTTTGATAACGAAGGTGATGTAGATTTAATGACCATATCAAAATCATTTTGGAAACAATATGCGCACGGAGTAAAAAATCTTTTTCTAGAAAAGTTAGCGCCTTGGTCTGAAGAGAGTGAATGGCGTATCGTGCATGTAAGCTTCCAAGAAACGATGCCAGAAGATCGAATATTGAAGTTTAATAGTAGTGCGCTAACAGGGGTATATTTCGGAGCAAAGTCTTCAAAACAAACCCAAGAGCGAGTGCGTAATATTACGGAAAAAGGCAACAGCAACCCTGTGTTTTATAAATGCAATGTAGATGGAACACGAGGCTATTCCGGGGACATAACACATATTTCTCTTGGAAAAGGCAAGCTTATGTTCTAATCCTTTCACATGGCACGAATATCTCGAATAGTTGCTGTCGGATATCCACATCACATTACACAGCGTGGTGTACGTTCTATGGACATCTTCGACAGCGATAGTGACAGAAACACCTATTTGCAGTTTATAAAAGAAGAATCGCAGCGCTGCGAGATTGACGTTCTTGCCTGGTGCTTGATGACTAATCATTACTTATGTTGAGCTCAACATAAAAAATGGTTTGTCATAAGGCAATAGACATGTATCAAGGCATCATAACGTCGGGTTGCAGATTCCAGATAGGAGAGAAACTTTTCTCGGTCACGCTTGCTTTTAAATATATCTTTCCGTTCATTTCCTCTGGATACGATATTCTTAACGGTCTCGCCATAGTCGCTCCTTTGACGATCAAACAATTTGCTGTTTTTCTATGTCAAATAAACGAAACTGTCAAGAGTGTAGCCCTGACCCCTTAAGACCCCCATTTTTAATTTGACATGGTGTGTCACCACTGTTATACTTCAACTTGATTTAATTTGGAGGAAAAGATCATGTCATCTCAAAATCCACGCATAAATGTAGTCTTGAGCAATTTACTTTACCAGAATGTCCGGCTTCTGGCAGAAAAAGATAATGTCTCATTGTCTGCCAAGGTCAGGGACTTACTCAAAGAGGCCCTGGAAATTCAAGAGGATATCGCCCTTTCCGGATTTGCCGAAAAAAGGGAAAAATCATGGAATGACTCTAAGGCGCTAAGCCATGATGATGTATGGCGTTAAAATTCAAATACCATCCAGACGTTAAAAGATCTGACCTGCCTAAAATTGATGTGAGAAACAGGGGCATGATCAAGAGAGCTATTGAAGACCGGCTTGCCACGCAACCCGAAACATATGGAAAGCCATTGCGAAAAACCCTTAAAGGATACTGGAAGTTGAGAGTCGGAGATTACCGTATTGTTTTCAAAGTTTCCAAGGACGATATTTTAATTCTCGGTATAATCCATCGAAAAGAAGTTTATAGACTCATCAAAAAACGGATAGAAGCTTAAGACCTGCTCCCCCCCCCTCCCCCAGCAGATGGTACTGTAACCTAATAAAAAATAAGTTTGAAAGTTTAGAGCGTCCCGTGGACGATTAATGCGATTAATGGGGGACGTTGCGATTAATGGGGGACGTTGTTTGCTATTTAGTTTATTTGCAACTGTTAATGGGGGACGTTGTTTGCTATTTAGTTTATTTGCAACTTTACTTTCAAATCTTCATCTCTGTCAAGGAAAATTTTTCCTTTCTCGACATTTTGGCTGACTGTCGGGGGACTCAACGATAAAGCTTCAGCCACCTCAATACCCCTATATCCCAAATTCCTAATCGCTGCATAAGCTATCATCGCACGAGCATGAGCAAGCTTTCTCTTTCGACCAGTGGATTTTAAATCTTCGATGGATGTTTCTGTTGAATTAGCCACAATGGCTATTATCTCATCTAAGGACATCCTTTTTTTCGTCATACTTTCAAACTTTTCTCCAGCCTCCCTTAAAACATTACCAACAAAATCACCACTGCCCAAAATCCTCTCATCTCCCTTTTCCCGCTCATCTTTCTTGCTACCTAAAAGACCAGCCTTGTTACCACCCGCACTTCGGACTAATCCGCCTCCCTGGAATTCAGGCCGTTTTCCTTGCTCGATACCATTCTTAACAAACTGCCGGTATCTTCTACTGGCTACCTTAAAGGTTTCGCCAAAATATCGAAGAACATCTTCAACAGTTTTTTCGGCAAGAGACTTTTCTGGTATGTCTGGTTGAACTGGTTTATCTTGTTTATTTGGAATCAGGGAATTCTTGCGAAGGCCGAGGATAGCGCTGTGACCGGTCCAAGAGTACTTATCAAGTTCTTTTAGGTCTGTTACTATACTCGCTCGTAATGGATTCAGATGAATGTATCGAATCAGTTCCAACAAATATGGATCTTCCTCGCAGATGACGGACTTATAGCGGTTTTGGAAGAGGTGTCCGCATCGCCTGTGACGTATGTTGAATGTTACTGCATATCCGGTCATTAATCGACGCATCACCGTGCTAAGCGGCGTAGCGCCAGTACGCAACAAAATATGGAAGTGGTTCGGGATCAAGGCCCACGCGTAGCATTGGGTTTGTGTTTCTTCAAGGATGACAGCAAGTCGTTCCAGAAAGGAAGAGCGATCCTTATCGTCCCAAAATATTTTTCGGCGTTCGATTCCCCGGGCCATTACGTGTTGAATGACACCGGGAGCATCAAGTCTGGCTTGGCGTGGCATAGGTTTGTTACTTTTCTAAAAAATCTTCAAGTATCACCACCCTGATATCATTTACTTTCTTCAGGCTGGAATCATTGGTCAAAAATGCATCAGCGCCATATATTATCCCAACAGCTATCTGGATTGCATCAGGAGTTCTGATTGA
>JAUWOH010000187.1 GCA_030612225.1 Desulfobacteraceae bacterium | reverse complement strand
CTGCCTCCATCTTTGTGAAAATATATGTCGCAGAAATATTGCGGATCATGGCGTAGCCATTAATCGTTTGCAACGTTACCTGGGGGAATGGGAAATGAATTCCGGGACTCGCCTACCCATCACCTGTGCGCCCGACACAGGTCGTAAAGTTGCTGTTGTGGGCGGGGGACCGGCTGGATTGTCCTGTGCGTATTTTTTAAGAAGGCTCGGGCACCATCCTGTAATATTTGAAGCCATGCCTCAACTAGGGGGAATGTTAAGATATGGAATTCCCGAATACCGAATGCCAAATGACATTCTCGACTGGGAACTCGAGGGGATTTTGAAACTGGGTATAGAAACTAAGCTGGGTGTAAAACTTGGAAAGGATTTTGACTTAAAAAGCTTGGAAGATGAAGGGTTTGAAGCCATCTTCCTTGGAATCGGTGCATGGACGGTGCCGCCCCTTGGTATTTCCGGAGAAGAGGCAAATGGAGTAATAGGTAGTGTGGATTTTTTAACCTCCGTTGGAATTAAGGTCAAAACCCTTGCAAACCAGCGAGTGGTCGTCATAGGGGAAAGCAATACAGCCATGGATTGTTCCAGGAGTTCAATTCGTCTTGGTGCAAAATCCGTGACAGTCATATGCCCCTGCATCAAAAAAGATATGTCGGCAAATAAAAAAGACGTGGACCGTGCTATGGAAGAGGGAGCCCAGTTCCTTTTTTTAACGGAACATACCAGGGTGATTTCTGATGAAAGCGGCAGTGTTACACATTTGGAGTATATCCGGATGGAACCTGAGGAGACAGGCAAACCAGGAAAGGGCAAGGCTGTATTAATACCCAACTCTGAGACTCTCATCGATGCAGACATGGTTATTGCGGCTATAGATCGTAAGCCTGACCTTTCTTGTCTGCATGACAGGGAGGAAAAGGTTATATTTGAAATAACTAAAGAAAATAATCTTGCAGCAGACAGAGATACTTTGCAGACATCTGTAAAAAATGTCTTTGCAGCAGGAGATCTTCACACAGGACGCGCATGGGTTGTCATGGCTGTTGGCGGAGGGCGTCGCGCTGCCCGGTCTATTCATTATTTGCTAACCCAGGGCAGCATTCCTGTGCCGGAGAATCTGCAAAGCAAGATTATTGTGGAAAGCATCCTTAAAGATGTAAAAGTTACAGACCATATACCGAGAGTCCAGATTAGTGAAGTCCCGGCAGAGGTACGCATAAAATCTTTCACTGAGGAGGTAAAGGGGTCTATTTCAGGTGAGAAAGCCAAGCTGGAAGCCTGCCGCTGCCTGTACTGCGGTCTGGTTTGTTATGATCAGGAAAAAGAACTGGTTAAACCGATTTATGCAGGCTTTAGAAACAGTAGGTAAGGGAAAGGCTCCAAGGCAGAAGGCACAGAGTTGTTTGGCTTTTTTTACTTCTGCCGTCGCTTCACTACAGGTTCAAGGTTCACGGTTAATAACCACCGAATCCTTTTTCATTCAACCACGCCAGGGCGTGGTTGGACGTTCAATGTTCGATGTTCATTTTTTACTGTCTTTATCTCTTCTGCCTTTGTGCCTTTCTCTTCTGTCTCTTATCCCCTAATCATCGCAAGATGGACACACACCCTCTTTTTTCATAATCGCCTTGCCCTTTTCAGACGATAAGAAATCTAATAATGCCTTTGCCTTGCCGGCCGGCTTTCCAATGGTAATATAGGAGAATTGCTGGTAATAAGGGTATTTTTTATTGCTGGTTGAAAGGCCGTTTATTTTAAGTGTTTTTATTCCTTTTTGTTTTAATGCCGTACCCTGGGAGATAAAGGATATCGCATACGGAAAATGTTTAACAGCCTCAATTGCAAAGGTTGATCTGTACGTCATAAAGTCATAGTTCACCTTTTTCCTTTTCATGACCTGGCTTGAAAAGTTATTGTATGCCGCAGTTGCTTTGCCGGGAACAATAACTGTGATGGGATGATCTGGCCCTCCGATTTCCTTCCAGTTGGAAATGCGCCGGCTGAATATTTTTTGAAGCTGTTTTGCGGAAATATTATCTATATTAACTTTTGAATTTACAATGATTGCCAGGGGATCTTTGCAAAAAGGTGTTTCTACACACCCTTTTTCCTTTTCTTTCTTAGATAATTTTCTGGCAGAGCTGGCAATATCACAGGTTCCGTTAATAAGACGCTTCACGGATATATAAGAAGAACAAATATGTAAATCAACTTCTATTCCAGTTGCCTGCTTAAATTCAGGTATCATTTCTTCTCCCAATGCCTCGTAAATTTGTGCAGAACAACTAATTCGCAAGCTTTCTTTTGCTTCTGCGGTTGAATCAAATACCATTGATCCGAACACAAAAAGCGTAATAACTACCATCGGAACTATAATTATTTTTAGTTTCATACTATTTCCCTCCAAAGTTTTTGCTTTTTTATTTTAAGATTTGATGAACTCGTAAAAAATTTTTAAATAGGCGCCGGATGGCATCGTTCCAAGGCTCATATACCCCCGCTAAAAATCAGCGAGATAAAAAGGCGTAGTGATTTTTCAGGGGCGAGACTATACATATAGTATGTTGAGTTCCTGAAAAACCGCTACAATGCAGTAGATGAGACTTTTTACGACGCAATCAATATTTAAAACAATAACATAAAATTTAAGCGGGAGCAATGCTAAAGCAAATGCAAAAGCAGAAATTGTAAAAAAGAGGCTTGGCAACCTGATTTTAAATAGAATTAAAGCATAATAGAAACCATCCTGATTTTTTACTAAAGTCAAAGGTGATTTATGCCGATATAGAAAGAATAGAAAATCTATGGACTGAAAGGCTGGTTTAAATGAACGAAATGGAATATTGTTGCGAATGTGATGAAGAGATTAACACTGACCCCATCTATGATGAGTCAGTCACTGGTGATGAAATCGGTCCTCTTTGCAGAAGATGCCACAAAAATTTAATGGATGAAGGTATAATAGAAATTGGTGTACACATTAAGCATCATAATGGTTAATAACGCAGGACTGTACTAAAGGCTTGTTCAAAAAAATCTTCACATCCTGATGAGACGATCCATTCCGCATGGTTTTGTTGTTTGTCGGTTTAACAATCTGCTATTTACCTTCCTTGCGCTTCGACACCTGAATATGTAAATATAATTTAAATGAGCTCTAAAAAATTCAGGACTACTTCTCTGATTGATGCAAAATTTGAGCTATAAGTGATACAGATGACAGCCAGTATGATATCATATGAAGGCTTGTCAGGCCATAGAACTGCTTTAATATTCGTTTTTATATATTGTCCCTTACTTTGAGTTTTTCACATCAAAGTCAAAGCGGCTGGGAAGCTTGGAGGGTAGTAAGATAGGGAGCTTTGCAGCTTCCTGGCCTCATAGCTTCCCAGTTTTTAAGGCCTAACAGCACGCACCCATCCGCATTTGTCCAAATTTACTTCCTGCCTTTTATAAATCTTTTCATGCTTTGAAGTTACAATTAAAGCTTTATTATGATATCCTTTCGTGAAAACTTCAGATGTCCAGTACCACCTGGAACCGGTATTTGGAAAAAAAGGCTCGCTTTTATAAATGCCTGCCAGCTCACTTGAATACGGCAATCTCCAATCCCTGTATCCTCCGGGTTTAAGACTTTTAACATACCTTTGGGCAGATTTGTAATCGAGGCATTTATTTAATGCAGCCCGGGAATCTAATAAACACCACGTTAAACCGGTCTTTGTATCGGTAAAGGTGCCGTTATTATTTGAAACATATCGCCTGCCGGAGCTTTTAAGCATAGTCTTGATTTTATTTCTTTCTCTTTCGATCCTGTCTTTTTCTCTTTGTATTTGAGCCAGCTGCCTTTTGTGCTGTTTTTCCATATGCTGCTGTTTAAAAGAGCGGTTTCTATTTTGCAGACGCGTTAGTATTGCTTTTGCAGAGTCGACATACAGCCCTGAAGGATTATAACTAATATAGTTTTCCAACTCATATATTCTTTTAGATAGACCATGTTGCTCGTTTTTACTATATTTAAGAACTGTTTCCCATTTTTTGATTTCGTTTATCTTTTTTCCTATTCTTGAAAGTTCATTTTCTATCTCATCTTTTTTATCAGTATCAGGATGTTTTGCGAGAAAGTTGTAATAAGATTTTCTAACCAGCCAATAATTTCTTCCAGATCGTTTGATATGAGCTATCAGCAAATCGTAGTCTTTATTATCCTGCAATTTTGCTTTAAGCTCAACTACTTCGTCTAAATGGTAGCTGTTTTTAAATATATCAATAAACCTACTGCATAGCTCAATGCCTCTGTCCCCTTGTCCCTGCTGCTCATGCATGGCAACTTCCCCTATTAAGTAATCATAATATTCTTCCCCGGTATCTGAAATTAATTCCTCTACTGCGTTGGTATGTCTGCCACCAGGATGCTTTGAAAGATAGGCCAGGTAGGCCTCAATGCGCTTACTATAATCGCTTTGGGCAACCTCGGATAGTTTTTCATAATCTATATCATCGATTAAACCGGGTATTTGTGAAATTTTAAGTTGAATTTCATCTACATAAACACTATCGGGATACTTTGTAAGATATGCGGTATAGATAGCTGTAGCTTTTTTTTCGTAATTTGAGTCAATTGAGAGCTTTTCAACATTTTTTATGGTTGCCTGAAAATCCTGGTTTTCAATAAGGTTGTAAATTTGACTTATCTTCTTTTCTGCCTCTTCAGTGTATGTATTCGGGGAGTGAGAATTAACATATTCTTTCAGCAACATCTCCTTTTCTTCCAGGGTTCTTAACTCTTCTACCTGCTCAAGAAGATTTTCATATTCGCTTTTCACCTGACCTTGTTTTATAACACGGATTGAAACCACAGAGCCGATGGCAATAAGAAGGAGCACACCAAATACCATGGCGGAAACAAACAATAATTTTTTCTTGCCGGGTTTTTGGGCTGAACCAAGAAATCTTTTGTAGCGTTCGTCGGTAGGTTTTCCTTTATCATCAGAACGACCGGCTTTTCCGATGGACCTGCGGTCTTCAGAATCCCCGTTTCTAATCTTAATGGCTTCAGATAAAATTTCATAAAGTCCCTGGTTAATTTCGTTTGTCTTTTTTCCGCTTTGCTCCCCGAGTTCAACAGAAGTATTCTCCCAGCTTAATATTTCATAAGCAGCGGCTTTGTTTTTCATTCTGCCGGTTTCGGCAGCAATTAATTCACCTTGCAACAGAAATAATCGTCCTGTTTTACCGGTTGTTTTTATTTCCAGTGTACATGAAATTTTCTCAAACATGGCCATTTGCAGGAAAGAGGCTATGCTTATACCGTGAATCCGGTTTTCTTTATCTGCATCAAACCCTTTAAATATCTTTTCATTTAAAACATTTGTTTTTACCAGCTTTTCAAGATCATTATAATCTTTTTTCGACATTTTATTGCTGATATGTCCAAGGTGCACTGTTATATTTTTGGGATTTTTAGACCACGGCCACAGTGCACCATAAAAAAATCCTTCTTTTGTCCTTCTTAAAAACAGGGACTGCTCATCACGAATTCCGCGCAGGTATTTAGTTGATGGATTAAAACGCAAAGACATGGGCATGGATTTTCCGGACGCTTTGCGCGGAGGGCCAAAAAAAGTTTCAAGCTTTTTTTCCAGGGTGCTGATATCCCTGCCTTTTGAAACAGCCTGGTAGAGACTTCGTGTAGCATCATAAGAAGTCTTTTCCATTTGAGGCACTTTATCAAGAAAGCTGACAAGCTCTAAAAATTCTTTGGTTGTATCGAGATCATTTTTGAGCCTTATAAGCTCTTTGCTTTCATTTATTGAATGGTTTGTTGGCGGTTTTTTACCCATTGTCGGTATCTCCTCCGAATTAAATTGCCGAACACGGAGAGGCAGTTTCAAAAAATTTCCCGCTTACGGCGGGATTCAAGATAAAGGAAGGCGAAAATTTTAACCACAGAAACCACGCCATGCGGGGGTTTGAGGATTAAAATTTGAGCCACAGATATTGAGCAAAAGGGAATGTTTTGAAATTACCTCTGAATATTAATGAATATACTCCGTCATTTTATAACAATTTTTCTTTAGAATCAAGAAAACCTTAAAAATAAATAATCGATTATACCAATTAATTAGCTTGTATCATGAAATCTAAAAACTTGACACAAACGCTCAATTTCCTTATGTTCCCTTCGCAGCGAATAGAATAAGTATCATAAAAAATATTATTTTATCCATCAGGTACCAGACAGATACAAGGAGAATTGCAATGCATATAACATTTTACGGGGCGGTTCGGGAAGTGACCGGATCGATGCACCTTCTATCTACGGAAAATGACAGGATACTTTTTGACTGCGGTATGTTTCAGGGTAGAAGGAAGGAAGC
>JAUWOH010000362.1 GCA_030612225.1 Desulfobacteraceae bacterium | reverse complement strand
TAAATGAAGCGGGTGCTCAGGTTGGTGACAGAATTATTATCAGTATTGAAACAGCTTCGCTGCTTAAAGCTTCGTTTCTTCTTTACGTTTTTCCGATTTTGCTAATGCTTGCAGGGGCAGTCATCGGCCAGAATACAGGGCCTTTGTTTGATATAGATCCTTCTGCGTTTTCGGCTATCGTCGGTTTCTTATTTTTCTTTATTTCTATCGGCTTTATCAAATCAAGGGGAAACAGGATGGCTCGGAAAAATGAATACAAGCCAAAAATTATAAGAATTTTAAAGCCGCAGTTCAAGAAAAACGGTATTTAAAAACAATTTCGAAGGTATATCCGGATGGCCGAAAAAGTTTTTGTAACTGGAAACAACATGGCGGTATTTGAATGTCCGCAATGTAATAAAGCAAAAAGTGTAAATGTTTCCAGGTATAAGGATCTCCGGCAGGTTGTCAGGATAAAGGTCAAATGCCCGTGCGGACACTCCTATAAGGTTGTTCTGGAAAGAAGAAAACATTTCAGGAAAGATATCAATTTTCCAGGTACATATACGCACCTTCTTCCCGATTATAATGAGGACAAGGGAGGGATGACCGTAAAAGATCTGTCCCGCTCAGGCGTCAAAATCAAACTCAGTGTTGAAAAAGACTTCAAGATAGGCGACATTCTTTCCGTTGAATTTCGACTTAATGATAAGCAAAGGTCATTAATTAAAAAAGATGCAGTAATAAGAAAAATATCCAATCCTTATTTTGGTCTTGAGTTTAATTCTTTAGACTCTTCTGATCCAAGTGATAAAGCTATAGGCTTTTATATGTTTGAATAAAAGTTGCTAAAGGTTTCAACAGGTTTTCCGATATAGTATGTGAGATAAGTAAATTATTTATTCAAAGGAGCGAATATGCACACCTGTAATTACTGCGGAAAAACACATAATGTCGGATTTATTTCAACACGGCTGGCAGGAACAGACGGTGTCTCTTTAGAGACGGATAAATGGGCGGATGTTTTTGAAAATGAAGGGTGCAGTTGTTTTTATTTTGCAGGAGAGCTTGACAGCAAACCTGAATGCTCCTATCTGGTTGAAGAAGCGCACTTTAAACATCCGGATATAAGAGATATTTATAGAAAATGTTTCGGCGTCAGCAAAAGAGACAGAAAAACGACAGAAAAGATTTACGAATTAAAGATGATAATAAAGGATCATCTTTATAAGTTTATAGAAAAATACAATATCGAGCTTTTAATTCCGGAAAACGCCTTGACCATTCCCCTAAACCTTCCCCTTGGAATTGCGCTTACACAGGTAATTTCCGAAACCAGAATACCGACCATAGCACATCACCATGATTTTTTTTGGGAACGACAACACTTTCTGACAAACGCTGTCTGGGAATATCTTAATATGGCATTTCCCCCACACCTTCCGTCAATCAACCATGTAGTTATAAACTCTTCAGGGGATAATCAGTTAAGCCTGAGAACCGGCGTTTCATCAACCGTTATTCCGAATGTCATGGACTTTGAAAATCCGCCTCCTCCTGTTGATGAATATGCGTCGGACGTACGCCAGTCTCTGGGTATTGAAGATGACGAGCTTTTTATTTTACAGCCCACCCGTGTTGTTAAACGGAAAGGAATTGAACATGCCATCGAGCTTGTTAACAGGCTGGGGATGAAAGCAAAACTTGTTATTTCACATGCGTCAGGTGATGAAGGTTATGACTATCAAAACAGGGTTAAGGAATATTCAAAAATGCTGGGTGTGAATACTGTTTTTGTTTCTGAAATTATTAATGAACGCAGGGGAAAAACCAAAGACGGCAGGAAGATTTACACCCTGGAAGATATATACCCCCATGCCGACCTTGTAACTTATCCATCCGACTTTGAAGGATTCGGTAATGCATTTTTAGAAGCTATTTACTTTCGTAAACCAATCGTTGTAAATACGTATTCGATTTATGCAATGGATATCAAGCCTAAAGGATTTTCGGTAGTTGAAATTGACGGATACGTCACAGAAAAAGCCATTCAGCAGACCAGACGGATTCTAGAAAATCCGGAACTTTGCGAAAGGATGGTTGAAAAAAACTACGGAATCGCCACCCGTTGTTTTTCTTACAAAGTCCTGCGGAAGAAACTGAAAGCTTTAATCTTTGACTGCATTGCCTGTAATCCCGGCGAAAACCATTAATCATAATGGGGTCTAATCCAAACAGGCTTAAAAAAGGGTTTACATCCGGCATCACAAAAGGATGGAGTGGATTTGTCTGGATGCTCCAGATTATTATTCCCATCTCCTTTCTAACTTCACTTTTAAGCTACAGCGGCTGGATGGATAGAATAGATTTCCTTTTGCAGCCTGTGATGAGTCTTTTAAATCTTCCATCAATGGCCGCTCTTCCGATTCTTGTTGGAATGCTTACCGGAATTTACGGCGGAATAGCTTCCATGGTAATGCTTCCCTTGACCAACGAGCAAATGACACTTATTGCGGTCTTTATTCTCATCTCCCACAACCTCGTTCAGGAGGGAATTATTCAGGCCAAATCCGGTATTCACCCGTTGAAGGCAACACTTTTTCGACTTACCGCTTCTGTAATTACGGTGATTATTGTTGCCCGATTCCTCAAGCCTGACACACTGGCTGTTATGTCGGAAGGCCTGTCCCGTGCAGCAGCCCAGCCATTAATGGCCATGCTGAAAAACTGGTTTATTGCCTCCTTTTATCTTTGCATAAAGATGTTCGTTATCATAATGGCCCTGATGATTCTTCTTGGAATAATGAAAAGCTTTAACATAATTCATCATATTGTCCGTGTTATAAGTCCTGTTTTAAAAGCAATGGGGCTGAATCAAAAAGTCGGCATTTTGTGGATTACTGCAGCAGTATTCGGGATTGCATATGGTGCGGTAGTAATAGTTGAAGAAGCAAAAGAAGGAAACTTCGACAGGCAGGAGCTTGAAAAACTTCATATCTCAATTGGAATCAACCATTCCATGGTCGAAGATCCGGCCCTTTTTTTAACATTCGGACTAAATCCATTCTGGCTATGGGTCCCCAGGCTTCTTACAGCCGTACTTGCCGTGCATCTCTTTGGCCTGTGGCACAGGATAAAAAGCAGGTAAGCGTTCACAGGCACCGCATCTGCACGCGCTCAGTGCAACCAGCATAGCAGACTATAGCTGGTCGCCCTGAGCACGCACATATGCAGCACCTGTGAACGCTTACCTTTTCCAGTATCCACTCAGCATCGAGCATCCCCGATAAATCGGGATCTCCGCTCCGCTCCGACCAGCATCCAGCACCCAAGCCCATAACGAAATGAATACATACTCATTTAGGTAAAAAGAGAGCCAAAGGCGCAAAGTTATATTTTATATTTATTTAAAGGGCCATAACTACCAGAAATAAAACTATATAAAATATTCAAACATAAAGTTTGAAATATTTTTAATTCTTCTTGACATCCGAATTGCCACTCTGATAAATTGAATGAATATTCATTCATAAAATTAAATTTGATGCTCTCGAAAAAAGTCAGAAAATACCCCTTTTAGTCATTCCGGCGAAAGCCGGGCACGTAGTGAAGCTTTTTGCGCTATTCTGTCATTTCAATAGCTTCTGGACTTGGGCTTTCGCCGGAGTGACGGAATTAGGACTTTTTACGATGCCGTCAAATTTGAATCTACGTTTTAAAA
>JAUWOH010000138.1 GCA_030612225.1 Desulfobacteraceae bacterium | reverse complement strand
TATCTGCCCATGTGTCTATCGGAAACCTGATGTAGAGGAATACGGAAGCTGCTACTGCAATCTTTATGTCACAACGGAATGGAATGATAAAAAAATTCCTCACAGTTATGTTCCGGAAAGGCGTCCTGCTGAAAAGATGGGGTTTTAACCCTGACGGTTTCGTAAAAAAGTATTTTAAAAAGAACCGGATGGCGTCGTAGAAAGTCCCATCAGAATTTATCAAAGGCGATCATTTCAGGCTCAACCCCAAGGCTGTCGAGCATTTCCATTACAGCATCCAACATCATAGGTGGACCGCACAGGTAGTATTCTATCTCCGTTGGATCAGGGTGTGTTTTAAGATAATTATCGTAAAGGCATTGGTGGATAAATCCTGTCATTTTATCCCAGTTGTCTTCAGGTTGTGGTTCCGAAAGTGCCACATTATAAGCAAAATGTTTAAATTTATCCTCAAGCGCCCTGAATTCATCATTAAAAAAGAGCTCCATTTTTGATCTGGCACCATACCAGAATGATATTATTCTGCTTGTATTAAGTGTGTTTAGCTGATGAAAAATCTGACTTCTTAACGGAGCCATTCCTGCACCGCCACCGATAAAACACATTTCTTTGTCGGTATCTTTTACAAAGAAATCCCCATAAGGGCCGCTTAAGGTTATCCCGTCTCCTTTCTTCAAATTAAAAATATAAGATGATCCAGCACCAGGCGGCGCTATTTTAACACCGGGTGGTGGTGTTGCGATGCGGATGGTAAATTTCAAGATATTTTTTTCAGAAGGGGGATTTGCCAAAGAATAAGCCCTGAAAACAGGCTCTTCGGTTTTCATCCGCAACCCCCAGAGATTGAACCGGTCCCAAACCGGACGGAACCTTGCTGCAACCCTGTCCCTGAATTCGGTAAAAGACAATTCATATTTTGGTATATCTATCTGAATATAAGCTCCGGCATTAAAATCGAGGGCTTCTCCGTGATCGATTTTTATAACCAGATCCTTAATGAACGTTGCTACATTATCGTTTGATATAACAGTTGCCTGATATTTTTTAACATTAAAAATTTCTTCCGGTATATGTATATGCAGGTCTTCCTTTACCTTTAATTGGCATGCCAGGCGTATGTGATTATTTTTTTCCTTTCTGTTGAGGTGGGCAAGTTCCGTTGGCAGAACACCTCCTCCTCCATGGTCTACCCTGCATTTACACATACCGCATGACCCACCGCCTCCACAGGCGGAAGGAATAAAAATATCATTTTCCATCAGCGCAGATAAAAGCGTTGAGCGAGTTGCTGTGTGTATGCTTTTTGACTTGTCATCATTGATAACGATTATGCAGTCACCTTTTTTTACTATTTTTGCCTCAACCAGCAAAAGCAGACCCACAAGAAAAATGATAACCGATGAAAATACGACTGTGCTGATAACGTAAATCAAATCAGGCTCCAGTTGAAATTGCTGTTAATAATAATGGTTCTTCTCCAATTAAGTTTGAGAATAGGATTCGAGGGGTCGAGGGTTTTTCCTCGAATCCCACTGCCATAAGCACTGTTTCTAATGCAATTGTTATTTAATAAATGTCGTTTAAAGTTAAAATGCTAATGTTTATATTACCGATTTAATTAACGTTCAGGTCACAAAGCAGTACAACTTTCTCAAACTTTTAACATTCTGTAATTATAAAGCATTTCACTTGAACCCTTGAGTCCTGGACCCCTTGAATCCTTAGGATCACTCCAACTCTTTTAGAGGTGATCCATAATGAGATTCTTGACAAGCTCATCATAAGGTAATGCCTGAAAAAAGCATAAACCCCATGGCCATCAGACCGGTAACAATCATTGTAATGCCGAACCCTTCAAGCCCTTTTGGCACCATGGCATATTTGAGTTTTATTCTGATTGCCGCCATGGAAACAATGGCAAGCATCCATCCCACACCGGATCCGACACCAAAAACCATTGACTCTAAAAAAGAATAATTCCGCTCAACCATGAACAAAGATGTACCTAAAATAGCGCAGTTTACAGCTATCAAAGGGAGAAACACACCCAGGGAACTGTATAAGGCAGGCGAAAACCTGTCGATTACCATTTCAACCGCCTGAACCATTGCAGCGATAACAGCAATAAAAGTAATGAATTTCAAAAAGCTCAAATCAACTTCGGGAAGGCCGGCCCATGAAAGGGCTCCGGGAGCCAGCAGATAGTTATATATCAGCCAGTTTGCCGGAGCGGTAATTGTGAGTACAAAAATCACAGCAAACCCAAGGCCGATGGAGGTCTCCATGTTCTTTGAAATTGCAACAAAGGAGCACATCCCGAGAAAATATGCCAGCAGAATATTACCGACAAAGACAGAGTTTAAGAAAATGCTTAGCAGGTTTTCCATGTTCGGACCTCGTAATTTATTACTGAAAAATGACTATCACCTTATAAATGAAAAGGAATTGTATATTCAAGATACTTGTTGCTCGTTGCTGGTTACTTGTTGCTCGTTTTTTTAACCAGAAACCAGTAACCAGCAACGAGCAACTTTATGTATTATTAACGCATTGCTTTTGGCCAAAAAAACAGCGTATTGCTTAACAAAATGTCGGGATTTGATATTTATTTATTCCTTTATGATGGATTTCTGCAGCCACACCAAAAGGCCGATGATAATAAAAGCTGCAGGCGCAAGAAGCATAAATCCCATATCCTCATAACCGGCATTATAAAACGATTGGGGAATAACACTAAAGCCGAAAAGCTTGCCTGATCCTAAAAGTTCTCTGATAAAAGCTACTGCAACCAGAACTGACCCATAGCCGGCCCCGTTTCCTAGCCCGTCAAGAAATGAAAGACCCGGCGGATTGCCAAGAGCAAAGGTTTCAGCCCGACCCATAACAATGCAGTTGGTAATTATTAATCCTACAAAAACTGAAAGTTGCTTGCTGATATCATATAAAAAAGCTCTGAGAACTTCATCCGCCAGAATAACAAGGGTGGCGATGACACTCAGCTCCACAATCATCCGGATATTTCTTGGTATCACATTTCGCAGCAGCGATATAATAAGATTTGAAAATGCAAGGACGAATGTCAGGGACAAGCCCATGACAATTGCGGTCTTTAGCTGCACCGTAACAGCCAGGGCAGAACAGATTCCAAGCATCTGAAAAAAAACAGGATTGCTCTTAAGAAGCGGTTCTGAAAACACTTTAAAGTGTTGCGTATGTGTAATTTTCATTTTTCGTACCCGTTTACTCCCATTCGAAACAAAAAGGCCGCACAATCTCATTTCTGTAAGTGTTCACAGGTGCTACAGATGCGGTGCCTGTGAACGCTTACTATTTTTCTTTCCTGACAGGACAGCTCTTTCGTCCAGCGGTCAGCCTCAGGAGTTTTTTTGTCCTGAATTTCAATGATACGGGCTCATATTCAAGAAGAATATCTTTTAATCCTGCAGCAAGATATTTTCCGGTCAGTGTTGCCCCGGAGATCCCGTCAACATAATTTGCCTGCATGTCCTTCGGCACCGTATCCTTCACGCCACCTTTTGTAATGGAAATCGAAAGGAATTTTCCCGCCCTACTCACAACTTTTTTTCCTTCAAAATTTTTCCGGAACCATCGCTTTTCTATTTCTCCGCCAAGTCCCGGAGTTTCGGAGTGTTTATAGACCGTGAAACCGACAATAGTCGATCCGTCATTTTTTAATGCCAGATATCCCAGAATCCTCCCCCACAAGCCCCTGGAATCAATGGGCAGAATATAGGATTCAATACGATCATTTTTCATATAAATATAAACAGGAAGCTCTTTTTGGGCTTTTTGACCCTTTTTGATTATAGATCCCTTAGAATCCACCCAGATACATTTTATATTATCAGCATATAATTTGTTTATTTCTTCATGTGTGTAACCGGCGTTTTCATCAATCAGGCCGACTGATTTTAAAATATTTTTTTGCCTGTCCATGGCAATATTTTTTTGCTGGAATCCCTTTAACCCGGTTGATGCCGCTGTAAGGGATATTGCGCAAACCAGACAGGTTGCGGCTGCAAAAAGAAGCGATCTTAACTGATCAGACATTTTGTATCCTTTTTTTCAGCCTCAGTTTGATTTCAACATGGTCCAGCAGGGGAGCAAACAGGTTCATAAAAAGTATTGCCAGCATGACACCTTCTGCATATGCCGGATTAAAGACTCGTATTAAAACCGTTAATACACCGATAGCAAATCCATAGATCCATTTGGCCTTATTCATTCCCGGGGAAGACACAGGGTCTGTGGCCATATAGGTGATGCCGAAAGCAAAACCACCCATTACAAGGTGATAAAACGGGTTAAGGGAAAGCCATGCCATGGATGAATCCGTAGCCAGAAAATTAAGAAGGAATCCTGTAAACAATACCCCCAAAATACCTCCAAAGATTATTCTGTAACTTGCTATTCCCATTAAAATTAACATTGCAGCGCCGATCAGACATAACAAAGCTGAAGTTTCGCCGATACTACCGGAATAGTTACCCAAAAATAGTGTTGCGAATGTATAATCGCCTTTTGCCAGAATAGTTTCAATCTTTTCATGAGATTCTGCAAGGGCGGAAATGGCAAGAGGAGTTGCACCGCTGAATGCATCTACTACTTTCTCTCCTGCTCCGCTCACCGCAGTCCAGACCGTATCTCCCGACATTTTTCCGGGATATGCAAAAAACAGAAAGGCCCTGGCGGTTAATGCCGGATTTAAAATGTTTCTTCCGGTTCCACCGAATATCTCCTTTCCGATAACAACGCCGAAGGAAACACCAAGAGCAACCTGCCAAAGGGGTATAGTCGGCGGCAATATGAGGGGGAACAAAAGACCGGTAACGAGAAGTCCTTCACTTATATTGTGCTTTCTTACAACGGCAAACAGGGTTTCCCAGAAGAATCCGACAACGTATGAAACCAAAATTATAGGCAGAACAATGAAAAGCCCCTTAATTAATACGGCGCTTAGGCTAAGGGGCAGCCCTGATGTAAGATTGGACTGGTATCCGGCATTGTAAATACCGAAAAAAAGAGGCGGCATAAGTGCCAGTAGGACAATGCTCATGAAGCGCTTAAGATCAAGGCTGTCACGAACATGGGAATCTTTTACAGTTGGGATTCCGGGAATAAAGAAAAAGGTCTCGGCTGCCTCAAAAAGCGGCTTTAATTTTTCAAATTTTCCATCCCCGGCAAAGTGATGCCTATTTTTATCGAAAATGTTTTTAATTATCTTCATGATTCGTAAGCGTTCACGTCCATTCGGCACAGAGTTCGCACAATTCCCGTTTTGTTAGCGTTCACAGGTGTTGCAGATGTGCGTACTCAGAGTGACCAGTTATAGTTTGAGATCTTTGAAAAATGGTAATTTTTGTTCGAGTTCAAGAAAGGCGAAAATTTCAACCACAGGAATATATAGAATATTTCGAGGATTGAAATTTGAGCCTGTCGAAGCGTAGCGTAGATCCCGCTCATCGGGGACGCAGGCACTTTAGTGAAGCTTTAGCGCTAATCGGGCAAAAAGTGCCGTTTCGAAGTCTGCGCTTATCTGCGAAGGTCTCAGTCTGCTATGCTGGTTGCCCTGAGCGCATGCAGATGCAGTGCCTGTAAGCGCTTACCATGATTCTTTGTAATAAGCTTCCTTTGCACCTTTAAAAGCAGCACAAAGCTCTATTTTTGAAGGACAGACGTATGTGCACAAGCCGCACTCTACACAATCGAGCAGACCATGGGCCAGTGATTCCTCAACCTCATCCGCCAGGATACTCTTTAAGGTAAACTGGGGCAGAATATCCACGGGGCATACTTCGCAGCAGTATCCGCAGTTGACACAGGCACGCTCCTCCCCGTGGAGGTTGCAGTTCATTTTCAATTCAGAAGTGTTAAAAATGGAGAGGAAAGTTCTGGAAAAACTCGATTTACTGAAACCCGGCCTTAAGAATCCAAAAAATTCTTTTTCACGACCTTCAGGTATCAAGGTTAATGATGTTTCGTATAATCCCAGGTATGATGTAGCCGTTTTTGCATAACCCTTGAAAACACCTCCAACAATGTATCTTAAATCATTGTCCCTGTTGTTGCCCTTGACAATGTGGGCAATGGGAGCTCCAAGCCTTGTCTGGATATGCTTCCTGTCATCAACCGATTGTCCGGCAAGCACAACGGTTCTGAGGGTAGGATACCTTCCGTACTTCAGCAGATGCGCAAGAAGCAGCACGTCCTGCCCGGAGATATACCAGGCGCGGTTGTCTGAAGGTGATTTCCTGGTATAATAAAGGAAAACGCCGGGATCATACGCCGGATATTTCCCGTAAACAACATGGGTTATAGATCCCCTTAATTTGTCTAAAACCACCGAAGAATCAGGGGGTGCAAATATATAGACCCTGTCATTTGCTAGTTTTTGTAAAATTTTTATACCGAATTTAAAAAGATCTGATTTCCCATCCAGGTAGACCTCGGCTTCGGGTTGAAAGGGTTCCTGGCTGCATAAATTGATAAAAATTGCCGGCGGAGTTACGTGGGGTTCGGCAATATCCCGAAATGGCAACTCCCGGATGAAGGGCCAGAGTCCGCCTGCCATAATTTTGTTAACCAGTTTTTCTTTTTCAATATGTTCAAGAAGATTTTCGGAAACAGGCTCGATTTCCTCATACTTTTCGTCGGAATCGAGTTTAATTACTATTTCCTTTATCACCCGTCGACGGCCGAAATTGATCTGGGCAACCTTACCGCCACCTGGTGATAGAAATTTTAAATCAGAATTCCTCTTGTCCTCGAAAAGGATCGATCCCGCCTTTACGTTATCACCTATTTCGATTTTCAGTCTGGGTTTAATGAAGGGTATCTTTTCAGGAAGGACAGCTACACTGTCAGGTTTTTCCAACACCTCAACTTCTATAGAAGGCTTCCCTGCAATCTTTAAATCATAACCCTTTCTGACATGAAGTGAAATCATAAACCAGCCTTGGTGTTAAGTTTCCTTTTCTGAACAGGATTTTAAAAACTCAAAATAAATTAATCAGAAATTTAATTAAAAAGCAATAATCATGCCGCAAAACATTTGTTCTAAGGTAAGCGTTCACAGGCACCGCAGCTGCACGCGATCAGGGCAACCAGCATAGCAGACTATAGCTGGTCGCCCTGATCACGCACAGCTGCAGCACCTGTGACCGTTTACATAACGGAGATTGTACGACCTTTTTTTTCCGAATGGGCGTGAACGGGTACGGAAAAAGAAGGGTGCGGTGAACATATAAAACTTTTTGAGAAATGACGAACAAACAAACCATTATAATAGAGCCCAATGCTGCAGGTCTGGCGCGCAAAGGAGCAGAGATATTTTCCAAAGCCGCCAAAGAGAGTGTCGGC
>JAUWOH010000256.1 GCA_030612225.1 Desulfobacteraceae bacterium | reverse complement strand
TAATGGCAAACTGGAAATGTTCAAATTGTGGTTACGCACTCGAAGCAGACAAACCGCCTGAGGAATGTCCTTCATGTAAAGAAAAATGTGAATTTGTTGATAATACATGTTACACTCCGGATTGCGGATTTGAGGGAACGGATAAACGACTTTAATAAGGGTGAGCGAACTCTAAGGAAGGAAAAATAAAATGGCAAAAGCACTTATTGTATATGCTTCAAGAGCCGGTTCTACAAAAAAGATAGGCGAACTTATTGCTGAAGGAATTCGTATTTCCGGTCATGAAGCAACTGTTATAAAAGTCAACGAAATCAAAAAGGAAGCAGACCTTGACGGTTATGATGCACTTGTCTTCGGGTCAGCCACTTACCATGGAGATATGATGCAGGGGATGAAAACCTTGCTTTTTCTTGCTGAAAAGGCGGATCTGGAAGGAAAGGTCGGCGGTGGTTTCGGAGCCTTTGGATGGAGCGGCGAAGCTCCTGGTCGTATTTTTGATACAATGGATAATATTTTCAAGATGAGCATGGTAGGCGGTCCTTTAATGCTTAAATCAGCTTCACTTGGCGGAGGTGTCCAGATGGCCCAGGATTACGGCAAAGAAATCACCGGAAAACTTTAACAGTATTTATGATCATAAAACAATCAAAGGAGGTTCATCATGTCAACACCACAACATTGCCCAGGTTACGAACAATTTAAAAACCTTAAGGCATTTAAGTGTAAATGTCCAAACTGCGGAGAAGAAAAGGAAATATTTTCTGACGAATTTGACAAGTCTCATAAATGCAGTGGGTGTGGCAAGGAGATTGACTTTAACCAGTGCACTCTGGATTCTGGAGTTTAGGCAATTAAACCGGCTTTATAAAAAATTGCAGCCGGCGAAGGGGCAAAAGCAACTTTGTCGGCATATGATTATTTAAAAAAACAAAGATAGCTGTAACTCAGGTTGTCTGGTTCACGGTTCAAAGTTCAAGGTTAGTGACTTAGTATATCGTAATAATCGGATGAAATTTGCATTCGCTTCGGAATTGAAACCCTGGCAAGTCATGTTTCTTTGTCAGACAAGGAACCTTCAGAGTCAATTCGCATGCTGATTGCCGACTAAGACAGAAACCCTGAACCTTTGAACCGTGAACCAGTTACAGATAATTAAACAAGGAGGAAAAAAATGGATAAGTATGTATGTACGATTTGTGGTTATGTTTACGACCCTGAGCAAGGTGACCCTGACAGTGGTGTTGAGCCAGGAACAAAATGGGAAGATGTACCTGATGACTGGGAATGCCCGGTGTGCGGCGCTTCTAAGGATGATTTTGAAAAAGAATAATAAGAAGGGAAAAACATGAAACCTTTAGAAATAGCAAAAGGGATTTACAGTGTCGGCGTTACTGACTGGAATATCAGAGATTTTCACGGATATTCCACATATGCAGGGACAACTTATAACGCCTTTTTAATAGTGGATGAAAAGATTGTACTGATTGATGCGGTTAAAAAAGAATTTGCCGACCAACTCCTTGAGAATGTTTCTCAAGTGGTTGATCCAAAAAAAATCGACCTTGTTATCAGCAACCACACGGAAATGGATCATTCCGGGGGATTGCCCAGGGTCATGCACAAAATCGGAGAAGACAAACCGCTTTATTGCTCCAAGATGGGATATAAAAACCTTTCCAGTCATTTCAAACAGAAATGGAATTATCATGCTGTTGAAAATGGTGAAGAATTGAACATCGGTAAAAGGACTCTGACCTTTCTTGAAACCAGGATGCTTCACTGGCCGGACAACATGTTCACATATGTAAAGGAAGATAAAATCCTTTTTTCCAGCGATGCTTTTGGGCAGCATTATGCGGGGCCGGAGAAGTTTGATGACGAGATTGGCGATGATATAATGATTCATGCAAAAAAATATTTTGCAAATATTCTTCTCCTTTACTCTGCCAAAACTTTAAAACTTATAGAGACCGTTACCAAGCTCGGACTCGTAATTGACATGATATGCCCTGACCACGGTATTTTCTGGAGAAAAAATCCGGGCAAAATAATTGACGCATATGTAAAATGGAGCAAACAGGAAGCTGAAAGAAAAGCGGTGGTAATTTACGATACCATGTGGCACAGTACGGAAACCATGGCGGAAGCGATAGTCTCAGGGCTTGCAAGTGAAGGAGTTCCGGCTAAGCCTATTCATATCAGAAGCTCACATCGCAGCGATATCATAACTGAAATTATGGATGCAAAAGCTGTGATAATAGGCTCTCCAACGCTGAACAACCAGATGTTTCCCACTGTGGCGGATACTTTGACATACATAAAAGGTCTTAAGCCCAAAAACAAGATCGGGGCTGCATTCGGTTCTTACGGCTGGAGTGGAGAAGCAGTTAAGCTGATTAACAAAGAGCTTGAGGCTATGAAATTTGAAGTCATTGATGCAGGAGTGAAGTTACAATATGTGCCGGATGAGGACGGTATCAAAGCCTGCTATGAGCTGGGCAGGAAAATCGCCCGGGCTATGTAAACAATATCGTAGCCGTTCACAGGTTTACCCGCCTTTGGCGGCGCCGTAGGCGACCAGGGTTCAAGGTTCAACGTTCAGGGCTAGGGATAAAGGCAAAACTGAAGGCCCGAAGTTCTCATAAAAATGCTGGGTTGCCACATAATTGCCAATGCGCCGTAAATTTTCAGATTGGGAATGACGAACCGGGCTTGTCCCGGCGTCTTGTTAAGGCGAAGCTTTTAAGCGAAGCGGGACGCTACTAACATCAATACGCCACCAAAATGGAGCCCGGTGACAAGAATGCAACCTTGAACCTCTGAACCTTTGAACCCGTGAATGGTTACAATCTCTTGAACAGGGAGATGAAAGATGCTGCAAATCAAAGACTTGCAGGCGAAAATAGGAGAAAAAGATGGAAAAGTTTATATTTGTTATTTCTAAAGGATTTGAGAAATCGGGTGGTGCGACCCGGGCTATGCAATTTGCAAGCATTGCAGCAGAAAAAGGTTACCATGTTGAGGTCTTTTTGATCGATGATGCAGGCCACTGGGCTCAATTTGGCATGGCGGAGGGAATACGATCTTCAACCGGAGAACACATGAAAGACCTTTTAGACAAACTCATTGAAAGAAAAACTCCTATCCATGTATGTGCAGCATGTGCGGATAAACGACTCATTTCACCTGATGAATGCGTCCCTGGTTCAGTGATATCAGGAGGCTCCGTACTTGTCGATATGATGGTAAATCCGGAGTATAAAGTGTTTACTTTTTAGGATTTGTGACGCTCATAGGGCACAAGGGGAAATTGAAGGTATAGGAGGTTAAAGAAATGGGAGATAAACAAGAAAAATTGGTGTGTGCCCACTGTGGGCACACGGATGACGGTAAGTTTGCCGGGGATATCTGTCCGGAATGCGGGCTTACTTACTGGAAATGTGGGAATTGTGGGTTTCTTGTTACAGCAACTGGGCCACCTGAAGCATGTCCCCAGTGTAAGGAGAAATGCGATTTCTTAAACGTTACCTGCTACACGCCTGAATGCGGAGGGCCTGGTAACATTGATCATAGATTATAGCTATGGCCTCTATGTTCTGGTTTAGGCAGGATTTGCTTGATTAACAGTATATTACATTAATTTACTTTGTGTTTGAGAGATAACAATAAAATACCTGAGGTTGATATCGGCCAGTGCAGTCTGTGCGGCGGATGTATTGAGGTGTGCCCTATGGTTTTCAGGCTTAATGAAGCAGGTTATATAGAAGTCGCTGAACTCTCATGCTATCCTAAGCCTGATGTTGAAGAGGCCATTAAATACTGTCCGGAAGACTGTATCTCCTGGGAGTAAGAATAGGTATGTGTTCACAGGTTTAAAGTTATCTTTCTTTCGCTGAACCCAAAATATACGTCCTGAAACTCAACAGCCGTCATGTATTATTAAACCGATGCCTTATAGAACTCTCTTTGCACTTTTACGCAAGACCGTTCATAACTCACGAATCAACTGTTCATATTTGCGGCAAGCATACAACCACTGAACCTTGAACTCTGAACCCGTAAACGGTTACAAGATTAGAAATGAATAATGGGTGGCAGACAGCTTAAAAAAAAAGTCTTTGAGCTTTTAAGTGATAAAGATTTTGAAAAAAGTATATTAAAGATAAGCGGGTTTTCTGCAAGAGCTTTAGTAAACCCGCTTTTTTCTTTTTTTTATAATAGCGACGAACTAATAAAATGGCGAGCCGTTACTGCAATGGGCCTTGTTGTTTCAAATCTTGCTGATAATGACATGGAATCGGCACGGGTAGTGATGCGCCGCTTTATCTGGAACCTTAATGACGAATCAGGCGGAATCGGCTGGGGTTCACCTGAGGCAATGGGTGAAATCATGGCCAGGCACGAAGGACTTGCGAAAGAGTATCATAAAATACTCTTATCTTACATTATGCCTGACGGAAATTATATTGAGCATGAAATTCTGCAAAGGGGAGTTTTATGGGGTATCGGAAGGCTTGCACATGCCAGGCCTAATCTTGTAAAGGATTTTGCCCATCTGCTTTGCCCTTATATGGAATCGCCGGACCCGGCCCTTCGCGGACTTGCTGCATGGACTGCCGGACTTTTTGATTGCGAAACTACAAACAGGCTGCTTAAGCGTCTTGAAAACGATCAGGCAACATTAACATTCTATCTCGATGACAAACTGGAAGAACTCACGGTGGCTCAACTTAGGACTCGTAATTAGCTTAAGAGCATCATTTTAAAAAAACCCTCTTGAAAAACTTCCTTAAGAGTTTGATTTACCCTTTCTTAGCCCGGCAAGTTCATCCTTCTTCTTTTCAATTTCTGTTTCCAACTCATCAATTATAAGCATCTGATTCGGTTTTACCGAGTGTGCTGGAAGCGCATCTTCACGATCCTTTAGTTTTTCCTCAAGGTTTTTTATTTCTTTTTCTATATCTTTTTCTTTATCCGTCATTCAATAAAGCCTCTCTTTTTCCTGATCCTCACCTCATCATGGTTAGCCGCCTGACACCCCTAATTTGCCTGAAATTTGCTCC
>JAUWOH010000286.1 GCA_030612225.1 Desulfobacteraceae bacterium | reverse complement strand
CTTACACCGGATCGTATAGCAGAATTCTTGTATATCACGAAGGAAACCCAGGATTTTGTTGAAAACGTGTATGTTCCTGATTTGCTGGCTGTAGCCTCCTTTTATAAGGACTGGGGAGCAATAGGCGGCTGCACCAATTTCCTTGCATGGGGTGATCTTCCTGAAAGCGATAAAGAGCCTGAAAGTCTTTACATGCCAAGAGGCATAATAATGAATCGGAATATTGGCGGCGTTAAGATGTCCGATCAGATAAAAGTAACCGAGCATGTTGCCAGGTCATGGTATGAAAAAGGTGATCCGAAACATCCTTTTATGGGTGAAACAAAACCGCTGAAAGAAGATCCGAAATACAGGCCCGGCAATGGAAAATACTCATGGTTCAAGGCGCCCCGTTATAATGGCGAGCCTTGTGAGGTAGGACCTCTGGCAAGAGTTTTGGTGGCTTTCGGCAAGGGCCATAAAGACATCAAACCCATCGTTGAAAGTGTTATCAATAAACTTGGAATTGAGCCCAAGCACCTGTTCTCAACCCTTGGACGGACTGCTGCTAGAGGCATTGAAACTGTTGCCATCGGCCGGAGAATGCAGGGATGGGTTCTTGACCTGGTTGAAAATCTGAAAAAAGGTGACACCAAAACCTATCAACCCTGGACAATGCCTAATAGCGGAATGGGCGTTGGCTTAAATGACGTTGCAAGGGGAGCTTTGGGTCACTGGATTGAGATCGAAAATAAAAAGATCAAAAACTACCAGTACGTGGTACCTTCAACATGGAACCTGGGGCCGCGGTGCGAAAAAGGAAAGCTGAGTCCGGTGGAAGAGGCACTTATAGGTACTCCAATTGCAGATCCTAAAAAACCACTTGAGGTTCTGCGAACAGTTCACTCCTTTGATCCATGTATCGCATGTGGTGTCCACATTATAGATCCTGATTCCAATCAGGTCTATAAGATTAAAGTGTGTTAATAAAAAGCTTTTCTTTCAGCCTCCTGATACAAGGAGGCTGAAAGAAATTTTGTAAGCGTTCACAGGCACTGCATCTGCACGCGTTCAGGGCAACCAGCATAGCAAACTATAGCTGATCGCCATGATAACACACATCTGCAGCACCTGTGAACGACTACAGTACCGGAGATTGTGCAACCTTTTTGTTCCGAATGGGCGTGAACTGATACGAAATTTTAATGCCGGCCGGTTTGCTATCATTTTTACCCTCCTGCTTTCAGGGCTCGGTATAAAATACCAATTTATTTTATACCGAGCCCTTATTTCTGAAAAAATACGTGGTAAAAAAATGAACTCACAACAAATCATGATTTTAGGCGTAGGCTGTATTCTTTTTTCTGATGAAGGTTTTGGTGTGCGTGTTATAGAAAAAATCCAGCAAAATTATACATTTCCTGACAATGTGACTATTGTTGACGGCGGGGTTCTGGGAGTTAATCTTTTAGGTGTAATATCGCAGCCGGATCATCTGATCGTTGTTGATGCCATCAGGAATAAAGGAAATACAGGAGATCTGTATCGACTGGAAGGGGATGCAATCCCCGAGCGTATCAGGGCAAAAAATTCTCTTCACCAGGTAGATTTTCTCGAAGCATTAACCCTGTGCCAGGCACTGGACAAAGTTCCGAAAACTGTAATAGTCGGTATTGAGCCTGAGGATATTGAGACGCTCAGCATTGAATTAACGCCGGCAATACAAAAAAAAGTTGATCCCGTGATTGATATGGTTCTGTCTGAGCTTGATCGCCTGGGTGTATCCTATAAAAAAGGAGCAAGTAAAAATGTGCCTTGCAATCCCATCTAAAATAATAAAAATTGAAAACGGCATCGGCACCATAGATGTTGACGGCGTAAAAAGAACGGCAAGCCTGCTCCTTGTCGAAGATGCCGGGGTTGGTGATTATGTCATAGTTCATGCAGGCTTTGCCCTGCATAAGATTGATGAAAAGGCTGCAATGGAATCGTTGAATATCCTCAAAGAGGCGGCTGCTTTTGTGGATGAAAGAGAAAAGAGGATTGACAGCGATTGAGACCATGACCGAAGATTATGTTGCCAGAAGACTGGAAGCAAGCGGCATTGTGCAGGGGGTAGGTTTCAGACCCTTTGTCTATCAACTGGCAAAGAAGTATAATTTAAAGGGAGATGTTGCCAACACTTCCACAGGTGTGACTATTTATATCGAAGGAGCCTTAAGTAATATTGAATCCTTTTCTCAGGATCTCGCCCAAAAAAACCCGCCTTTGTCCTGCATCACTAAAATTTCGGTTGATCCCGAAGCTGTAAAAAATACTAAAGGATTTACCATTGTAAAAAGTAAAAATTCCATTGGTAAATCAGCCCTTATATCACCGGATGTATCTGTTTGCGATGATTGTCTCCGGGAGCTTTTTGACCCGGCCGATCGGCGTTACCGATATCCATTCATTAACTGTACAAACTGCGGTCCTCGCTATACCATTATTGATGATATCCCGTATGACAGGCCGAAAACTTCTATGAAGCATTTTAAAATGTGTAAAAGATGCCAGGCCGAATATGATAACCCGGAAAATAGAAGGTTTCACGCCCAGCCAAACGCCTGCGATGTTTGCGGGCCTCATGTGACTCTATATGATAATACCCGCAGGAAAATTGAGGTCGAAAACCCCATTAAAAAAACCGCAGCTCTTTTAAAACAGGGATTTATCCTGGCTATAAAGGGCCTTGGTGGCTATCATCTTGCAGCAGATGCGGAAAATAACGATGCCGTTACTCTTTTAAGAAAACGAAAGCACAGAGAAGAAAAACCCCTGGCCGTTATGTCTGTAAATTTAGAATCTGTCCGCAGATACGCCTATATTACACCGGAAGAACAGGCACTTCTTACATCAATCCAACGTCCTATTGTTATCTTGAAAAAAAAGCAGCCCGGGACGCCTGATTTTAAATCCCTGGCTGATGCAGTTGCACCGGGAAACAGGTATTTTGGTGCAATGCTTCCCTATACTCCGCTCCATTATCTTCTTTTAAGCCAGGGATTAACCGGACATTATTTTACCGCACTGGTAATGACCAGCGGAAACATGAGTGAAGAGCCGATAGCCATTGATAATGATGATGCCTTCAAGCGGCTTTTAGGTATTGCTGATTATTTCCTGATTCATGACAGGGATATTTATCTTAGAAGTGATGATTCAATTATAAGAAGATCAGCAGGTGCAGTGCGGTTTATACGCCGTTCCAGGGGATATATCCCGGCGCCTGTTTTTCTTAAAAAAAAGGCCATACCGATTCTTGCCTGCGGCGCTGAACTGAAAAATACAATCTGTCTTACAAAAGAGGACAGGGCTTTTTTAAGCCAGCATATCGGAGACCTCGAAAATCTTGCAACATATGATTTCTTTCAGCTTACGATCAGGCATATGAAACGGATACTCGATATCAGCCCTGAAGTTATTGCCTGTGACCTTCATCCGGATTACCTTAGTACCCGTTATGCCATGGAGCAGGACGGGGTAGAAAAAGTCCGGGTTCAGCACCACCATGCCCATATAGTGAGCTGTATGGCGGAAAACAAGCTTAATGGAGATGTTATCGGACTTGCATTTGACGGGACAGGCTATGGAACCGATGGAGCCATATGGGGAGGGGAGATACTTGTTGCCGATGAAGAAAAATTTATGCGTAAAGCACACATATCCTACGTGCCGATGCCTGGCGGAGAAGCAGCGATAAAGGAGCCATGGCGGATGGCAGTAAGTTATCTTTATGATGCTTTTGGAGAAGAATTTTTTAATTTTAATCTTGCGATGATAAATAAGATTGATAAAAAGAAGTTAAATATTATCGTTGAAATGATTTTAAAAAAGGTCAATTCTCCTTTAACTTCAAGCCTGGGACGTTTGTTTGATTCAGTTGCATCAATGGTTGGAATAAGAAATCATGTTTATTTTGAAGGCCAGGCAGCCATGGAACTTGAAATGGTGGCCTGTGAAAACTTATGCAAAAGCTACGACTATGAATGGGTAACTGGAGACGTAATTAAAGTTTTACCAGGACCGATTATCAGAGGTATTGTAAAGGATATTGATAAAGGTCTTCATATATCTGAAATAAGCGGCAAATTTCATTTTACACTTGTACAGCTTTATTCGGATTTGTGTGATTCTATAAGAAAAGAGACAGGGTTGAAAAGGGTTGTTTTAAGCGGAGGTGTGTTTCAGAACTCGCTTCTTTTAACCGGTCTTTCAGAAACACTTGAAAAGAAAGATTTTAAAGTTTTTACGCACAGGCTCGTTCCTGCAAATGACGGAGGGATATCCCTGGGGCAGGCGGTGATTGCAGCAGCACTAAGAGCGGCCTGACGGCCTGGAGGAGCGTCCCTTCGGGACTCAAGGAGCGGCCTTCGGCCTTAAGAGCAGCCCTACGGGCTTTGAGGAGCGTTTCCTACGGAAACTTGAAGAGCAGTCCCGCCATAGCTACTTTTAAGCTTAAAGCGTAGCGCTCTTTAAGGCCGAAGGCCGCTCATCAAGCGAAGCGCTCAAATTACGGAGTAATTTATGGCTATAAAACACTTGGAAGAATACCGGGATTCAGAGATTTCCCGGCAACTGGCAGACAGGATAAGGAAGGTAAGTAAAAAGGATATCAGGCTTATGGAAGTATGCGGAACGCATACCGTTTCTATCTTTCGAAGCGGTATTCGGTCAATTTTGCCGAATACAATTTC
>JAUWOH010000076.1 GCA_030612225.1 Desulfobacteraceae bacterium | reverse complement strand
AGTATTAGAGAATGATTGTCAACATGGAATTGAACAACCTAACCTGGGCAAGCCGAGCACTTCGCTTGAGGCAAAAAATCAAGACTTAAAGCCTCGGGCAGGTAAGCCTAGACTCCGAAAATAAACAGTGTATTTATGTAGCAGTTCACGGCTTGGACCTTGTCGGAGCGGAGCGTCGATCCCGTCTTTAAGGAAAGCGGGGAAATTAGAAAATAGAAATGCGGGATCTAACCTATTGCAGGGAAGTCTGTTCGGGCTGTTCCAGCAGGTCCATCTCTTCCGTGCGCTTTTCCGCACATATTCTGCTGAAGTTTTTTTCATTAGCTATAAAAGCATCTACTACATCCGGGTCAAAATGACTCCCTTTCAAACCGATAATAATTTCCCTGGACTTTTCGTGCGTAAAAGCTTCTTTGTAAAATCGTTTTGTTGTCAGAGCATCATAAACATCAGCAATGGCAACCACTCTGGCTGATAGAGGTATCTCTTCACCCTTGAGACCTTCAGGGTAGCCTGTACCATCCCATTTCTCATGATGGTAATAGGCAATCTCTTTTCCAAGGATAAGAAACGACCTTCCTTCGGTCTGGGACTCAATTTCAGCAAGTGCATCACCGCCTAATACTGTGTGGCGCTTTATTATATTGAACTCTTCGGGATTCAGCTTACCTGGCTTCAGCAGCACAGAGTCCTGTATGCCGACTTTTCCTATATCGTGAAGAATGGACGACTGATAGATATCCCCTATGTATTTTTCGGTAACATAGCCTTTATAGGCCGGCAATTCGGCCATCTCCTGGGCGATTATCTTTGCATACTCCCGTATCCTTTCAAGATGCGCACCTGTTCCTTTATCCCTGTATTCCGCCAGCTTTGCAAGGCCCAGGATTGTTGCAGCCCTCGCATTATGGAGTTTATTTTCCAGCTTCTGCCTTTCTTTTTCCGCTTTCAATCGCGCAGTTACATCTCGGGCTATACCCCTGAAACCTATAGGTATTCCATCTTTATCCCGCATAAGTGAGACTACGACTTCAGTATGTTTTACACCACCGTTTTTGGTGATGACTTCGTTTTCTATGACGCTTGATGATTCTCCTGTCTTATAAATTTTGTTAAATACCTTATATGACTTTCTGTAATCTTCAGGCGTGGTATACTCTCTGTTGTTCATGCCCATCAATTCTTGTCTTGAATAACCTAATATCCTGCTTACTGCATCATTAAAGAAAGTAAAATTGCCCTTAAGATCGACTTCAGCGTAGCCTTCTTCCATGCTCTCTAAAATGTTGCGGTACTTTTTTTCACTTACCATCAAAGCTTCCTCGACCTTCTTTCGCTCATTTATAGTGAACCGAACGTGAGAGGCAAAAATTGTAAAAAGGCATAACACGACTACCCGCGGCCAGATTTCATCTACCTGGGTTGGAAACAATTGATAAAAAATGTCAACTTTCTGTGTTGTAAAAAGATTTAAAACAGATTCAATTCCCCAGTACACTGCAGCAAGCATAATTCCTATCAAAACCATTGAATCAGCGACACTTACACGGTTCTTAATCAGGTTTTTCATATCCAAGCTCTCCGGAAGGCAATGTCAATTGCTGTTTTTTTTATGAGCCCATCAAAACTGATGAACTCGTAAAAAGTCCGATTTAGATGGTTTCGTAATCCGCCGCAGACGGATCAAATTCCCCCGCTAAAAAGCAGCGGGACAAGAAGGGCGTGTTCCGCTAAAGCGGGATAATCATGAGGCTACTGATCGTACGTTGAATGCTTACAAAATACAGCACAACGTCCCGCTGAACTTAAGCGGAAGATCTTTTTCGAAACCGGCAAAACTAAAATATCATATTTGTTCATCCATGTAAAACATTATGCCTATTCAGCGAAACTCGCTTCACAGCCTTTAAGTTGTGGGACATGCCAAAGCCAATTTTTTCCGACTCCCGCAATACGGAATCTTCGACGGTAAACCCAAGGTAAAACTTATTACTATTGACCCGAAAGCAAAAAATTGTTAAAATAAAACATAAAAATGATGAACTTGCAAAAAGTAACGTTGATGGCTAAGTAGAAAGTTCCATATACCCCCGCTAAAAATCAGCGGGATAAAAAGGCGCAGTGATTTTTCAGGGACGAGGCAATACATGTAGTATGCCGAGTTCCTGAAAAAGCACTGCAACGCAGCAGATGAGACTTTCTACGACGTCATCAAAAATAAGGAGAAAACCATTGTTAAAAAGAATAAAAAGCTACATTATAATCGGTATTTTTCTTGCCTTGGGATACTTTATTTCAAGCCATCATATAATTTTATACAAAATAAATAATAGCTTAGGTTTTGACCTGTTGGAAAAATCATATCTTACGCTTGAATATACTTTTTTTAATGTCACTACTAAACGGCCTGAAGACATCATGAAAATTGATCTGCTCCGCGATGCCGGCATCGGAGACATTCTCGTGGATATCGGCAAACTGACCGAAGGGAAACGGCAGGAACTTGAAGCCAAGTTTGAATACAAAGATTATTAAACATTATACATTGTACAGCACATCGGCAAAAACAACCAGCAAACCACTTACTTTCGGAGTCATACCTTTAAACTGAATTCCCAGAGCCAGAGTTTTCTTTCCATTACTGATAACTCCCCTGATCCAGACAACCGAACCTGAAACGTTAAGTGTAAAACCCCCGCCAGGTATGTAAATTGTTACCCCTGCATCTTTAATATTCTTTGCTATGAAACCAATATTCTTATGTTTTGCATCCAAAACTACACAAACTCCTCCAACCGAGATATCCCTGGAAAAACCGTCGAGAATAAACGGAGGATAACCAGCTTCTTTTGGCCAGATCTTTAGCTTCATCTTTAAAGGTAACGAATGACGGTTTGACTTTCGGGCCTGCCGCGATGATTCTTTCCTGCCCGCCTGGCTATCTTTAAAAAGATTAATTATGGAATGCGCAACATTAGGATATCTTGTGCAAATCGTTATTAAACCCTGTTTGGATATTTTCCCCAACTCCACTGAGGTAATAGCCTCAGTAAAGGATTGAGATATTTTTTGCTCTTCAAAGGGATAAATATCACCCACAATATCGCTTGCTGCCATGTAAATGACAGATTTTCTGTGTTTTTTATCTTCCCTGTTTAATGGTTGATAGGTCGTTTCTTTCAGGGTACCGGATGCAATAAAATAAAGATAATTTTCAATATCCCCTATCTTTTTAAAAACTTTGCCGGCAGGCAGGTGAACTCGCTTTAAGCGGTTTGTTACTGAAACCATCTCTGGGAAAGACAGATTTTTAAAAAATTTTTGCAATGGCGACGGGTTGAAGTTGGTTCTTTGAAGATTTGCAAAAAAGGGACGGACTTCGTGAAGGGTAGGCTTTATTATACGCCACTGGAGAACTTTAGATAAAATGGCAGGGAACATCTTGCCGGAGCCTATAAAAAGGCCGGCTGCTTTTCCATATGCTCTGGCAGCGGCTTTATATGACTTTTTCTTATACAGCAAATCGCCAAAAGCATTAAAAAGAGTTGGATTGTCAGGGAAAAGACCGAGCATGTTTTCAAAATCAGAAACCGAATCGATTGTGATTGAACCGTCGATAATGTGCCTGGCAATACTTTTTTGCCCGTTAATCTTCTCTTTCAACAATTACTCCTTGATTACAGAAAGAAGTTTCTTTGCGATATCATCATCTATCAGGCAGGAAAGCAAAGCAATAAATTTTTCCGGTGCCTGCTGATATTTAAGTTGTTCCAGCCATGTATTTAAAGCAGATTTTCTGTTAAATTGGTCCAGGGAAAGAATCGGTTCGATTTTGCTTTGGATTTTAGAATCTTCTTTCAGCACCTGTACCAGGGCTAAAAAATTCTCATCATCAGCAACAAAACGCTTTTTTTTATCAAAAAATTGCATACACTTAAACTTCAATCAGGTATAACCCGAATTTACAAAAATTAAATATAACTGCTCACGTAGTCAGGCTGAAGGTGTTTATGCTGAAGGCTGAAGGGGTCAGAAAAGCACGATTGCCGTACTTTGGCGGAAATATCTTCTTCTTGCATCAAACATGGCTTTAAAATGCACTTTTTCCTAACAGTCTGCAGCCTCCAGCCAATCCATCTGAGTAGTTACAATAAAGTAAACATTACTCTGTTTTTCAATAAAAAACAACAGTTAAGGTGCAAATATTATAAATAGCATTTTTTTACACCAGGCTTGAAACTATTTTAAACCTAATTTGAACGATTTTTTGCGAAGATATGTGCTGAGATCTTGAAGCATCGATGGCAAGATACTCGATTCTTGATGCCGGATACTCGTTTGCTTTGCCACGGTGTCTTGTCATGGCGTAGGAATGAAGCGTAGCCTAAAGCCGAAGGCGGAGCCTGCTTACATCGGCATTAATCGACTCATAGAAAATGTTGTTTAAGTTGTCGTTCTTTCTTAATCCGCCTGCGGCGGACTAATGCGCTCAAATCCCGATAGAGCGGGACCATTTTAAATTTAATTGCCCACTACCTCAAGTTGCTTTTTGAGTTTGTAAATTTCTGATTAATGATAAGTTGGTTTATCATCATCCTTCTTTTTACCACCATCTATAACCCCGAATCGGGATTTTTTTCTGTCGAGTTTCCATTTAAGGTACTTCAAATAGATCAAATCAGGAGCGAATAGAGTTCCAGGCCTTTTAAAATAGATATAGCCAAAAACAATCCCGCCAAGGTGGTATGCCCCATATGGGTTGGCTTTGGCTAAAAATGTCAGGATAGTTATTAAAATAGTTCCGTAACTCAGATACTTTGCCTTTATCGGCAAAATAAACATCAGCAGTATTGTAGCTTCGGGGCTTAACAACCCAAAAATAACTACAAGGGATAAAAGACTCGGTAGCATGCCTAAAAATGGTGCATTAAAACCGGACACGCTGCTAAAGGCAAGCCCGCATATTGCTCCACCAAGGGCAGACAAATAAAAAAGTATTAAAAAGCGTCTTGGGCCAAAAGCATGTTCGACTGGTGCGGCAAAAAAATAAAATACAAGGCAGTTAATCAGGAAACCAATGGGTGCTTGAGGATTGTGAATAAACGGGTGAGTAAAAATTTGCCAGATATGAAAACTGTTAAAGTTAAAAGGGTAAAGCTGGAGAATCGAAACGAATGGAATTTTCAGCCAGTGTTCACATAAAAGCTCAAAAATATAGATAGCCCCATACATGATTAAAAGTCGCTTTCCAAGGCGGGTCAAATTCGTTCCGAATCTATATGACATTCTACTACGATCTATATTCAATATAATAACCCCCGGCAATCAATTAGCGAGTTTATCACAGTTCAAGCAATTGGGTGGTGTTTTACCGTTTAGCCCTGACAGAAGATTTTCCGCTGCCATTAATGCCATTTTTTTTCGCGTCTCTACTGTTCCACTTCCCATATGTGGAAGAAGAACAACATTATCGAGTTCAATGAGCCCTGGTGTAAGTTCCGGTTCATTCTCATATACATCAAGGCCCGCTCCTTTTATCGTTTTATTTTTTAGAGCATTGACAAGATCCGATTCATTTACAACCGGCCCGCGGGAAGTATTTATTAAAAATGATGAAGATTTCATCAACTTCAGTTCATTTTCCCCGATGAGATTACGGGTTTCAGGTAAAAGCGGCACATGAAGGGAAACAAAATCCGATTCTTTCAACAGGGTTTCAAAATTGACATATTCAATATTAAGGGCCTTTTCTTCTGACTTTCCCAGTCGTTTACGTTTGGTATAAATCACTTTCATATCGAAGCCGGAAGCTCTTTTTGCAACAGCCCTTCCGATGCGCCCCATTCCCACAATTCCCAAAGTCTTTCCTGTAACTTCATGACCCAGAAACAGCAAAGGAGCCCAGTATTTGAATTTTCCCGCCCTTGTATATTTATCACCCTCAACCACTCTTCTGCCTGATGCCAGTATGAGGGCAAACGTCAGGTCTGCTGTGGTATCTGTCAGAATATCGGGGGTGTTTGTAACAGGAATGCCCCTTTCAGTTGCTGCCTGAACATCGATATTATCAAAACCAACCCCAAAATTAGATATTATTTTCAGATGGTGTGCCTTATCTAATACCTCCCTATCTATTCTGTCTGTAATCATGCACAAAATGCCGGCCTTGTCGGTTATCCCGGAGATAATCCTTTCTCTGTCCATCGGCCTGTCATGGAGGTTGATTTCAACACTATGTTCTTTTTGTATTAACGCTAAAACGTCGTCAGGAAGTCGTCCTGTTACGAGTACGTCCATAATACTCCCCAGTCTGCAATGCTTTGGCCTGAATCAATCATCTATCCTGCTGCGCTGTGGTATGCCTCCTCAATCCTGGCCTCCACATACGCTGCCAGCTTGTCATCGGGTTGGGTTATGTCGAAGCAATACCCGTCCTCACCAAGCAGGCCGTCGGGAATAAGGTCCCCTTTCTCTTCGGGGTCTGTGATCGTGTCTCCAAAAAAACACACCGACATCCACCGGTCATTTGGATCATCGTCCACCACGTCCGCCATAACATACAAGGATCGATCTTTCTGGCCGGGATGCGCTGCTCTAAGGGAGTAACTTACCCCCGGCCTGGCATTGAATGAAAGCTCAGCTTCCTTTTGGGCCTCAAGAAAGCTTTTAATCCGAAGGAATACGCTTTTCATCCCGTTAGTGTCCTGCCAGGATTCGATAAAATGTTGCATCTCTTGCATAACTGTTGCCTCCAATCGACAAATTTGAGCCAATTTAAAAATGTTATGGCTTACTTCGATTCATACCGGCTTACAATTTCCGCGATCCGTGCAGCGATGTAGTCAGCAAACTCCCTCGCCCGGGTCTCGGACATTATCGCGATGCCTTCCACCAGCTCAGAAATTTTTTCTTCCTCCAGCCCGGTGGCTTTTTGGATCATGAACTCCTCCACCTCCCCGTTCTCAGGAAGAAGGCCGCATCCACCGGCCGTACCAAGGAAGGTGTCACCCACGAAAATCGGAGCAGCCACCTTCGCCAGAGCTATGTCGCACTCCCCTATCATCGGGTTCCGGCTTGCCTTTGTCTCCGCAGTAAAATTCTGCGCCGCCACAGCGCAAATGGCCGCAATTGACTCGGGTTTCTTCTTGATGACCGGACAAATCCGGTTGCACCAGTTTTCATAATGGCTCACATGAGCGCCCTCCGTATCCGAAACAGAACAGCATATTCCGAATTTTTCGTGGAGGTCTTTTACAAAATCATTCCATTCCTCTTCACTTAACAGGTCCGTTAATGTCATGGTTATTGCTCCTTTAATTTCCTTGTTTCCGGCCGATAATAAGAAACCGCCGCTTTGTTAAATAAATCGGTAACGCTTTAAAATAAAATATCGGCTGCCGGTCCTATTGTCAACCTTCTCTTTTTTTCTTTGTTAACAGACAATGATTTATCCGCCTTTGTGAACTTTTACGAATTCATCACCCAACGGGCATGGCAAAGCTGGACACTTTGATCTATTCTGTTCTGCGGTACCAGCAGCGAAATCCGGAATGAAGTGGTAGTGATGCCGGACACGATGATATCATGCTCCTTCAACAGATTGATGGTTTCCAGCAATGTCTGGTTGTTGCGATTCAGCCCTTCGCCAATAAGGGACACCGTCGCCAGATCGCTATCAAAGGTTATATCCGGACCAACTTTTTCCTTCATCTCGTCCTTGGTTTGTTCCCAACCGTAAATATGACCCGCGGACACAACAAAGGAAGCTTTTGAGTGATCCCCATTATCAGCGATCTGAGTAACATGAACTTCTTTGACCGGCACCTGCTCGGATTCCAGATAGGACACTGCCTGCTGGAAACGCTCAAGAGCATCGCTTCCGCTTAGCCTGATGCGCTCAATGCGCTCTTCTCTGACCACCGCTTGTACTCCGATGATGGTACCGGGCGAAAGTCTGCGAATGATCGTCTCTCTGCCGGGCTGGAAGGAACTGCGAGCATAGATGGCAATATTTTTTTCTTTAGCGAATTGCACGGCTTGGGCGTTGAGCACTTTGGCCCCGGCAGTGCTCATCTCCTGCATCTCCGGGTAAGAAACCTCTGACAGATGACGGGCATCGGCCACCACGGCGGGATCGGCCGAATAAACCCCATCAACATCCGAATAAATTTCGCAGCGCTCGGCATCCAACGCAGCCGCCAGGGCTACAGCCGTGGTATCCGACCCCCCACGACCTAGCGTGGTAATATCCCGTTTATAGCTCACCCCCTGAAACCCACCGATAATCACCACTTTTCCTTTGGCCATTTCATCCTGCACACGGAAAGGACGGACTTCGATAACCTGAGCGTCGTTGTGCCGGTCGTTGGTAATAATACCGGCCTGAGAGCCTGTCAGTGAAACCGCGTCAATGCCGATCTCATGCATGGCCATACATAACAGTGACATGGTGATCCGTTCTCCGGTGGAAAGGAGCATATCCATTTCGCGCCGTGGCGGTTTAGGGGAAAAGTCGCGCGCCATGGACAGGAGGTTGTCGGTGGTTTTTCCCATAGCTGAAACCACTACAGCAACATCGATCATCTGACGTTTCACTTCGCCGATAAGCCGGGCGATTTTACGCAGTTTATCCACGTCGGCAACACTGCTGCCTCCGTATTTTTGTACGATACAGGTCATTTATGATAATCTTTCATTTTTCCGTTAACAATCTAAGGGCTCGCGAAAAAATAACTTCACATTTTCTTTCTTGTCTTTATTTTTTTAGGTTCTCCTCCAAATTAGTTGGAGAAGAGGATTCAAGGGGTCAAGGGTTCAAGTGAATGCAAACGGCGTGATACAGATGGCATAAACACTTACGTTTTCTCAGCCCTTACTCCTTAATATTTTCGTAAGCGTTCACAGGCACCGCATATGCACGCGATCAGGGCAACCAGCATAGCAGACTATAGCTGGTCGCCCTGATCACGCACATCTGCAGCACCTGTGAACGCTTACAGGATGGAGATTGTACGATCTTTTTGTTCCGAATGGGCGTGAACGGATACATATTTTCAAAGTATGTCTATATAAAAAGGCGGTTCCAAGACTCAGGGATTTTTCTGTATGTATTTGCTTTTCTGTGATTTTCACTCGAACCCTTGACCCCTCGAATCCTTGAATCCTTATGATCCTTCTTTCATAACCGACTAACGTGTTTTACCTTTTTAACTCGATTACTTATTTCAAGGTAGTAGTTAAAGGCTTCTGTCGGCTCATCAAAGGGATCATGAAAATAACCCTGTATCCTTTTTAATGAATATTGCCCCCTTTTTAAAGCATAATACAGCTTGTTACCCAGAATATAACCCAGTTGGGTGCTGAACATTCGAGTAACAGCGGATTGACTGTTATATTGGAGAAAAAACTTATTTATAAATTCCTTTGCATCAGAAGTTTTTCTCTGAAGGTAAAAATGCTGCAAAATGTAACGGGCGACCTGTAAAATTTCCTGATCCGTGCGTTTAAGTTCACCACGCTTTTCCTGACCTAAAAACATCCTGATAGAATTTTCTGAATGTGACTTTCGCTTTTCATTGATAAATTTACTGCCGAAAAATCCCAGACATTCTGTGATTACATTCCAATAAAAACCATCGAAAGCACTAAGAGGTTTTTTTAAAGGTCCCCTGAGTACGGCATTTAAAAAATGAGTTGCTTCCTCTGCGGCCATGTTAATATTAGAGTTTGCCAGGTAGATAAGATAAGCATTCTCACCTGAAACCTCGTATTCCAGGAGGAATCCCTCTTCTTTTTTTATCTTACTTCGGATGAGTCGAAGCCGGCCCTTAAACTCTGGAGTGCTATGAACGAACTCCATAAAATCCAGGTTGCTCGGATAATAAATCGTCAATTTTTCCAGGGCATCCACAGGGAAATCCAGATTGAGGATTTTAGATAGGGATGTAACCATTTCATGCACCATTTCTCCCCTGTCTTCAAAATTATCATCTTCCCAATCCTGATGCACTGGGAAATAAGCATCTTTGGAATATTCAAGCCAGTTTAAATAGGACTGAATTTTATTCGCCGGCATCGTATTCATCACGCAGTATTTGTTGCCATTGATTTTGAGAACATCGGATTCTTCCAGCTTCCGGTTGCATAGCTTCCAGTAAAGGTTTTCAGCGTTCTGAAATATAATAAGGGTCTTTGCGGACTCGTCCAACAGTTTCATCAACTTCTCAACATTTTTTGGAAGATGATTGGGGGCGATGTGATAGTCGCCATCAACAATGTAAATCAGCTTACCGGAATTCTTAATCAAAGCCTTAGCAATAATACGGGCCGAATATTGGTCACGCTTTCTTAATCTTGTAATTCCCTTTACATCATCAATTTCGGTATTGATGCCGAGTATGGGAATTTGATTACCCCGGCAAAAGGAAATAATAGGGCTCCAATTACCCCAATGAAATGGCCACTTTCTGGCATAATCTATTTTTTCCAGAAACATTTTTTCAGATAATTCTCCGGCCATAAACCGATCGATATATTTTTGATCACGTCCATGAAACATCTCCAGGCATAGAATAATGTCCCTTTTGCCCTTAATTTCTCTGAGGATGCGCAGCACAGAATGTTGAGATTGTTTTAGCGTGTGATAGTCGCCATGATAGACCAGATCAGCAGTTAAAACCTTTTGAATCAGTTCTGTTTTATTCGAAATTTCCTCATACGATTTTAAATAGCGTAAATACTCTTTTTCATAAATTTTAATTCCAGGGTTATAACCTGAACTCTCGCGAACCAAATTGACGTTCCGGCGATAATTCTTTTTTTGAATTCGAATAAGCTGGTCTCTTAGTTTTGTCATCCTGGCTCTACCTCTGAATCTCTACAGTCAAAATGCGGTACAATAAATTGATATTATATAAAAAACTGGGCAATTATGCAAGGGTAAAAAGGAGCCGTGGGGAGGCCAACGGTGTCCAAAAATTCAAAAAAGAAAGT
>JAUWOH010000259.1 GCA_030612225.1 Desulfobacteraceae bacterium | reverse complement strand
TGGGAGCAGATTGGGCAACAAAATTTCAGTATGTTGTCATGTGTATTCTGGCTGCAGCAATCCTTTCATTCTTTATCGGTGGGGTTGCCAGATGGGATACTGCCCGGTTAATCCAAAACTGGTCTTCACCGCAAACGAGCTGAGGATCCGATAATTTTAATTTTTTTCTGTTTTTAACCCAGGATAAAAAGCGCCAACTTTTAAACCAGAGATGAAAAAATGCCGGAACCTTCTAAAAAAGTTTCCATATACACATCGTGGTTTCCAATAACATAATATATTTTCTTATTACCTTGATTGCAAAAATTTAAAAGGCTGTTTAATATTGATGGTTTCGTAAAAAGTCAAATTTACCACAGAGAACACGGAGATCACAGAGATAACCAATAAATAAAACTTGATATTCTCTGTGTTCTCTGTGAACTCTGTGGTGAAAAAGTCGGGAAATGCCTCTTTTTGTCATTCCTGCGGAAGCCGGGCACGTAGTGAAGCTTTTTGCGCTATCCAGTCATTTCAATAGTTTCTGGACTCCGGATTTCGCCGGAGTGACGGATTTGGGACTTTTTACGAGACCGTCAATATTGAGTGAATATCAGACGTTAATTTGGGATGTGTCCTCCCGGATCAATCAGAAGCTGATAAGTGGTTTTCGTACAACCTTCCCCAAAAGGTTCCAAGAGCCAGAATCCCTGGTTCATCTTAAGGTTTCCGATTTCCAGGTCCCAGGAATCGAAGTAAATATGCTCTGCCGCCCTCTATATTACTTTTTTATGGACATTCCTGTTTTCAGTCCCCGGCCTTTTTACCAGTCCCACTGAGAATGCCAGCAGAAACTGGGCGGTGTAGTACAGCGGCAGCCCGATGAGGCGATTGTAGAATTGCTCTATAACGAATCGCTGATGTGCGACAAAGATGTCTGAGACATAGAAAAACACTGCGCCAACCAGTATGAACCAAGCGCCGATCCCCCGAACCCCTGGGTTACGAAAAGCAGCCCACGCGCCGGCCACCATCACGGAAATCACCACAATATAGAACGTAACCGGCACGAGCATCTTGCTCAGATGGGGCAGGAGCCACCAGTAAATGCACCCACTGATCGCGATGATCAGGATGTTTACAGGGTTGATCCAATCCGCGAAGCGGGTAAGAATTGCAAATGCCAGGATATAGAGTACATGACCCGCAAGAAAGGCCACAAGTCCGACCCTGAAAGCGGTCAATCCAGGCAGACCCAGACACACGTCTCCCACAAGCCCGAAAATCAGTCCTATAAAAACGAACTTAAAGTACTTGGGAAAAACTTTGGGCTGGAGCAGCGCCGTTATAACGAACAGGATAGACAACGGCGTCTTGAATCCCAACGCCAACCAGTTGTTTCCGGTGCTCTCCGCCCACACAAGGCCTATCAGAAGACCTGCCGCCACAACAATCAAAATGTACCTAAGCATGTTCCCTCCTTTGAATTCTATGCTCTTCTTTTGAACTATTTCTCTTCAAATTCGGTTTCTAAACACCATTAGCCATTCTCGCAAGTGATTTTGCAAGGTTGTCAAGAACGGCCTCATTCGGCAAGGTAATGGTCATTTTAAGCTCCCCGTCTTCTCCTTTTTCAAGACATTCTGAAAGCCTCATTTTGAAGGTTTCAGCTAATTGAACAGATTGCGCTGTTTCCTCTTTTTCAGGAAACATTTCGCCTATGAAACTAAAAGCCGCTCCCAGAAGCTGTCCTCCTGCTTTTGAAATATTTTCTTTGCGGACAAGCTGTCGTGCATCTTTTTCCACCAGCTCTTTCTGGCTTTCATCAGGTGGGGCATCCGGTTTTGCGCCAAGAAGAATCTCCAGACGATTTTTCAGCTCATCCAGACCACTTGTAAGATCAATAGCTGAGGTTTTAGTGTCTGGATCCAGGACGGCCATAAACAATCCCTGTTTGGCTGCAAGTGTTCCTAAAAGATTTTCTTCTAATGTGTCTTCGGTGATCAAAATGAATACCTGGACCGGTCTTTTTTGCCCCATACGATGAGCTCTGCCTATTCTTTGTTCGAGCACTGCAGGGTTCCATGGCAGATCGACATTTATAACGGTATTCGCTGCCTGGAGATTCAACCCTGTCGAACCGGCGTTTGTAGCAATAAAGAGTTTACATCCGGGATCCTTTTGAAACTGATTTATCAGGCCCTGCCGTTTTTTCTGGGGAACGGAACCATCCAGCCTGACATAATCGACTTTGTGTTTGTTCAATAAGGGTTCGATCAGGTTCAGCATGGTAGTCCATTCAGAAAAAAGAACGATCTTCCGATCCTGTTCAGCCATCAATTGGTCAATGAGAACATCAAGTTCTTCCAATTTGCTGGAGTAGCCGGGCGGGTTTTTATCTACCAGGAAAGTGCTGTTGGCAGACATCCTGCACATGAGCAGGGCCTTGTGGAGTCTGAGAAGATCCATTTCGGAAATATACTTTTTTGAAAGTATTGTACTGACAATTCTCTTATGACCATTGTGCAGTACAAGCTGTTCTTCTGTGGGGGGGATTCTCCTGATTTCCGTGGTCCGCGGGGGCAGATCATCAATAACCCCGGCCCGCGTTCTGCGAATGACAACCGGTTTCAGTTTTTTCCTGAGGTCATCTAAGTTTTTATATCCGAGCAATTTACCCTTTTCATCTACCACTTTGTACCTGTTATAAAAACGAAAAGCCGGGCCCAGACGCCTGTCATCAATGAACTCGACAATTGAAAACAGGTCGTCCAGGCGATTTTCAAGGGGTGTTCCGGAAAGAACCAGGGCAAAAGGAGATCTAAGAGCTTTAACCATCTGACTGGTCTTGGTTTCCCAGTTTTTTATCCTCTGCCCCTCATCCAGGATGATGAGGTCCCATTTAGCCTTCTCTATGGAAAGTATGTCTCTTAAAACCTGTTCATAATTACAGACCGTGAAAAAACATGGGCCGTCATATTGAGCCGCCCTTTCCTCGGCTTTTCCCAGTACAAGCTGGCAAGTGCGTTCAGTAAACCGCTTTATTTCCAACCGCCACTGGGACTTGAGAGAAGCCGGACAGATAATAAGAACCCTGGATATGTCGGCGTCGTAAGAAAGCAATTCGGCAACTCCTATCCCCTGGATTGTTTTGCCCAGCCCCATGTCGTCTGCAATTACAGCCCTGCCCACGCCCACCGCAAATGCAATGCCGTCAAGCTGATAAGGAAGCAGTTTTGCTTTTAAAAGCGTATTACGCAAAGGATGATTCTCAGGATCATTTCGTATTTCCCCGACCTTTTTCTTAACTCGTGCATAGTACATCTCTTTGTTAATGTACTCTTGTGCATCAGGATATACTGTTACTTCATGGCCGTCATTTTGGAGGGTTCTGATACACTCTATAAGACTCCCTGCGTCTTTAACAGGTTTGTTCCTAAAGGGGCGAATTAATGTCATGGCCTGCCGGTCAAGGTTTTCAGGGACAAGCAGTCGCAATTCCAGTTCTTCACCATAGCGCATGTAAACGGCGATGCTGCTGATCTGGTATGGCATTTCCCGCACGGTTTTATTGAATCGGCTTTTCATCTTATCCAGAATATGCAGAATATGCTTGCATGTGCCGAGAGTATTTTTTCTAAAATCAGGGCAAGTGCAATATGATTCTCCCCTTTCCCAGCCGCGTAATGCAACGCGATATGTCTTACCAGAAGAGTAGTTCATTACGGTATAATCAGTCCATAATTTGCTCGAATTGAGAGACTTTAAAGACATCTTCTGGCTTTTTGCCCTTTCAGCCCTTTCGGAAATCGCCTGTTCGATAAGCTCTGCATCGGTAAGGCTTTCAATTGGCACTCTTTCCGGTGGCGGAGCTGCAAGGCCAAGGGACAGCTTTTCTTCCAATATCAGGGAAAAAGCAGCACCTATATGTTCGCAATTTGTTGTGCAAGTACTACATCGAAAATTCAATTTCTGATTTTTTTCGGTATCCAGGCAAATCGTAACAACGGCTTCACCCAGGTTGAGCTCAAAGAGGTCTCTACTCAGAACAACATGTTCGCTAAGGTCAATTTCATATTTTCCACCCTGCCTGATAAGATTTTCTCCCTTTACCCCCAGCAGTTTACATGCCTGCCTGTACGTCAGATGTGAAAGCTTGTCTTTTAAATTGATCATTGAGGTTACTCCTTTTAATAAAAGTTGTCCTGAAAAAGGGTTGTTTCTTTCTACCGACTCATATTCAAAATTTCAATAAAATAATCATATCAAAATGTATGTTTGTCGGAAATTGTTTTAACTATTGCTTGACAATAGTATTGAGCTGCAATAGTATATATTTATGATCAAATCATTCAAATGCAAACAAACGGAAAAAATATTCAACCGTTATTTTTCAAAGAAACTTCCACAGGATATACAGCGAACGGCGCTTAAAAAACCACCTGGAAGCGTTAAAGGAAGATCGGGATGGGGAACACAGCATTAGAATAAACGATCAATGGCGAATCTGCTTTGTTTGGGAAAATAACGGGGCAGGCAATGTTGATGGGCTCGTAAAAAGTAGCGCCGATGGCTAAGTAGAAAGTTCCATATACAAGGCGCAGTGGTTTTTCAGAGACGAGGCAATACATGTAGTATGCCGAGTTTCTGAAAAATTGCTGCAACGCAGTAGATGGGACTTTCTACGACGCCATCAATGTTGAAATAGTAGACTATCACTAAAGGAGGCATTATGACTAAGAAAAGAATTCCGCCTATCCATCCAGGTGAAATACTTTTAGAGGAATTTATGGAACCTATGGGTATCAGTCAATATAAACTGGCTAAAGACATAAAAGTGCAGCCCACAAGGATTAGTGAGATAATCCATTGTAAAAGGGGTGTTTCGCCGGATACGGCAATAAGGCTGGGCATATATTTCGGAACAGGTGCAAGCTTTTGGACCGGGTTACAAATGAAATATGACCTTGCTGTTGCAGAAGATGAGTTAGAAGATTATTTAATAAGAGAGGTCCGGCCGCATGCTGCATGATAAAAGATTTCTTCAACGTTTGTTGAAA
>JAUWOH010000119.1 GCA_030612225.1 Desulfobacteraceae bacterium | reverse complement strand
ACCGACAACCTTAGCCCGGCTCTACAACAAATCATTAATCATGTGGTTGACAATAATATTAAGTAAAGGTTGACAATAAGTTGACAAATTTATTTTTTCCGAATTCATGTAATAATACATCAAGTTGCTTGTTACTGGATTCTGGTTTTTATTTAAAATACAGTTCAAAAGCATGAAGGCCAAATTTCCAATTTCTAATTTCAACGTTCCGTGAACGCTTACTAAATTACAAAGTCTGAATTAATGAAACTTCGTATAATTCTACTAGTTTTATCTTTGCTGGCTTTTTTATCCGCATCGACCGGAGGATATTTTTATTATTCATCCATAAAAGAATCTGCGTTTAACGAGGCTGAGCGCCAGGCGGTAGCCCGCCTTGAGATGATAAAAAAGAACCTGTCTTCGTTTCTTTCGGAAAATGTTAAACCTGTGAAAACCCTGGCAGGAATGCAGCATGTCCGTGATGCTCTGAGCCACAGCGATGCTGCTTCTCTTTCAAAAGCAAATGCTGTTTTAGACCATTTCAAGAACACATTGGATGTGGGTGTCTGTTATTTGATGAACAGCGATGGATTTACTGTTGCTTCCAGCAATCGTTATGACAAAGACAGCTTTGTTGGAAAAAATTTTGCTTTTCGGCCGTATTTTAAGCAGGCGATCCAGGGCAAACCTGCTATCTATCTTGCCCTTGGAGTTGCATCAGGGAAACGGGGAGCGTATTACAGTCATCCGATTTATGAAAACTCACAAAACGCACCTGTGGGAATTGTTGTTATCAAGGCATCTATTGAGCTTATTGAAAAAGAGATAGGGACATCACATAACGAGATAGTACTGGTAACCGACCCTCATGGTGTTATTTTTATATCGAACCGCAAAGAATGGCTTTATCATTTACTATGGGAATTTTCTTCCGAAGAAATTCCTCAAATTGCCGAATCCCGACAGTTTGGTAAAGGCCCCTGGAATTGGACCGGCCTGGAGTCAAAAGGAAACTATATTGTAGACCGCAAAGGAAATAAGTACCTGATTCATCTTGCAGGAATTACAAATTATCCCGGTTGGAATATTGTCCATCTTAGCAGCCTCAAGGCCATTTCGAAAGCGGTTTCAGATCCTTTCATCCGTATAATAGGACCGATTGTTCTGACATTATGCGTCCTAATCGGATTATCTGTTTTCTTTCTCTATAGAAAGGCAAGCATAGAAATATCTCAGCGCAAATCGGTTGAAAAAGCTCTACGCGAAAGCGATGAACGATACCGATCTATCTATCACAACACGCCTGCGATGCTCCATTCTGTTGATACAAAAGGGAGGCTGGTTAGTGTAAGTGACCATTGGGCCGAAGCGCTTGGTTATGAACGAAAAGAAGTAATCGGACAAAAACTGACCAGTTTTTTTACCGAAACCTCTCGCCTTTATGCGGAAAAAAATATCTTTCCAGAATTCTTTAAAATCGGATTTTGTAAGGATATTCCATACCAGTTTGTTAAAAAAGATGGTAGCACAATAGACGTCCTTCTTTCCGCTATCGGAGATAGGGATGTAGATGGTAACATTACCAGATCCCTTGCTGTCTCAATTGATGTTACTGAACGGAAAAGAGCGGAGGAAGCTCTTCAACAGGCAACGGAAAAACTCGGCCAATACTCGAAAGATCTGGAACGGCAGGTCAAAAACAGGACAAGAGAAATTTCAAGCATACTTAAATACACACCTGCCGTCGTCTATATTAAAGATGAACGAGGCAGGTACGTTTTAGTAAATTCCAGGTATGAGGAATTATTTAACGTGCAAAACGATGAGGTTAGAGGAAAAACTGATTATGAAATTCTACCCAAAGAGGTTGCAGACCAGTTCCGAACTAACGATCTGAAAGTTCTTTCTGAAAAGCGTTCATTCCAGATGGAGGAACACATTCCTCAAAATGAAGTAGTTCACACATATCTTTCAGTAAAATTTCCAGTTTATGACGAATCGGGTGCCGTAAGTGGTGTGTGCTCAATTTCAACAGACATGAGTGCTGTTAAAAGGGCTCAAGATCAACTCAGACGACTTTCCGGCAGCATAATGGCCAACCAGGAAAAGGAAAGAACTGCAATTGCACGTGAACTTCATGATGAGCTTGGTCAGGTACTGACAGCTCTGCGTATGGACTCGGTCTGGATTCGAGAGCGCCTTAAAGAGACAGACTCTAAAGCTGCAGAACGCGCCTTGACAATGTGCAGCCTGATCGATAAAACCATTAAGGATGTCAGAAGCATGGCGTTTCGTCTTCGTCCGGGTGTGCTTGACGACCTGGGACTTGTCGATGCGTTGGAATGGTACACAACCGATTTTGAAAAACGCACAGATATTACATGTGTTTTTGAACATACGAATGTTCCGGTTACAAATGATACCGTTGCCACTGCATCCTATCGCATCGCCCAGGAAGCTTTAACCAATGTAGCGCGTCATTCTTTTGCCGGCCGGGTTGATGTTGCTTTGGGGGCCGAAAAAGGCATATTGACATTGGCGATTGCTGACAATGGTCGCGGATTCAATGCACTTGAATTGTCAGAGTCCGAATGCCTTGGAGTGGCAGGCATGCAAGAGCGAGCGAGCCTGGCTGGAGGAATCCTGGAGGTTCAATCCCGCCCGGAAAAAGGCACCACGGTATATTTTAAAGTACCACTCAATGGACAGAATTCAAAGGTTTCGTAGGGATATATAATGATCAAGGTTTTACTTGCCGACGATCACAGCATTGTAAGAGCCGGACTTCGCCGAATTGTGGAAGAAAGCGGAGATATGCAGGTTATTGCTGAAGCAGCTGACGGCAGGGAAGCTATCCAGAAGGTCCACAAAACATCCCCTGATGTTGCGATTATCGATATTTCCATGCCGGGTCTCGATGGCCTGGAAGTGATCAGTCAGCTTAAATTGTACTACCCTGATCTGCCTCTTCTTATTTTAACGATGCACGAAGAAGGACAATACGTTGTTCGGGCGATAGAAGCAGGAGCTATGGGTTATATTACAAAACAGTCTGCTCCGGAACAACTTGTAAAAGCCATACGGAAAGTTTTTTCCGGACATCGCTACTTAACGGATGAAGGTACGGAAGCCCTGGCACTCAGTGTAGCCAGGGGGACCCGTGGCCAGTCGCCACTTGATTCTCTGTCCATGAGAGAACTCCAGGTATTGAGACGCCTGGCATTGGGGCATACCAACCGAGAAATAGCCCAAGCTTACAGCATCAGCATTAAAACTGTAGACACCTACAGGTTCCGCTTATTAAAAAAACTCAACCTGAGAAATAATGCTGAACTTTCACGTTTTGCCATACAGAATAATCTTATAGATACGTAATAGGTAACCGTTCACGGGTTCAAAGGTTCCCCGCTTCCGCTTCGCTTCAGACGGGATCTTCGACAGGATTCAAGGTTGTATTCTTTTCCCCGTACTCCAGTTTGGAGGCGTATTTATGTGAGTAGCGTTCGGCTTCGTTACTCCCAATCTGAAAATTGGCGTCGCATTTGCCAAACTGTCCTTGTACGAAATTTTCTTACAATAAAATCAGAAATACTCGGATTGACACCTTTTTATCTGCCTGCTAATCATATTAATAATTATTTTGGGATAATCTTATCTTGATTGCGTCATTACCGGTAAGTGATACCATACTTGATGAATTCGTAAAAAGTCGAATTCATCAGGTTTTAGTCCCGCCTGCGGGAGTAAGTTTTATGTTTTAGGTTAATGATATTGTTATACTGAACTATTAACAAAATTAAAGGAGGAGAGTCTGATGAAAAAGTCAAAAGTGTTAATTGGATTAATTTTAGCAGTTGCTCTAATTTTTTCTTTTGGAGTATCCCAGTCCATAGCAGCCGATACAATCAAGGTGGGAATTGTTTTGCCTCTCACCGGCAAACTGGCCAAGTTTGGAGAGATTGAAAATAAATCTTTTCTCATGGCACTTAAAGAGATCAACGCTGCGGGAGGGGTAAACGGCAAAAAGATAGAACTGATTATCGAAGATACCACAGGAAAGCCCGATGTTGGACGTAGCGCAATTGAGAAGCTGATCTCCCTGGATAAAGTTGTGATGTTAGGTGGTGGTTATTCCAGTTCCGTGACATGGGCAACTATTGCCGTGGCCCAGCAAAACAAGGTGCCTTTTTTGGTTAACACCGGCTCTGCTGATAAAATTACAGAGCAGGGATGGGAATACATCTTCAGGCTGAATCCACCTGTTAGTGAGTATCCGGGTGCATTTGCATCATTTTTAGAAACAATTGCAACAGATGTTAAGACTGTTGCGATTCTTCATGAAAATTCTCTTTTCGGTCAATCCGGTTCAAAGAAGTTCGTCAAGCGATGTGAAGCGCTTGGTCTGGAAGTTTTAATGAAAGAGGGTTACGAAGCTGGAGCCATCGATTTTAAACCATTGCTGATTAAGGTCAAGGCTAAGAAGGCGGACCTGGTTTATATGATTTCTTATATTATGGATGCATCCTTGCTTATGCGACAATCCAAGGAACTCAACCTGAACCCCAAGCTTTTTGTGGGCGGTGCAGCCGGCTTCACCCTGCCTGAATTCAAGAAGAATGCAGCGAAAGCTTCAAATTTCGTTTATTCCGCAACTCTCTGGACACCTTCTGTCCCCTATCCCGGTGCCCAGGCCTATTATGACAAATTTGTTGAGATATATAATGAACCCACCGAATATCACGGTGCTGAGGCATATTCTGCAATGTATGTCATTGCGGACGCTTTAAAAAGAGCGAAATCACTGACCCGTAAGGATGTCAGGAATGCCCTTGCAAGTACCAACCTGATTACAGCATTCGGTCCGGTCAAGTTTATCTCTTATGATAAAAAAACCAACCAGAACAAACTTCCCACATTTCTGGTACAGTGGATAGACGGGAATCTTGAGACAGTTTGGCCCAAAAATGTTGCTACCAAGGGTTATATATATCCGATACCTAAGTGGAGTAAACGATAAGCTATAAAAGGGCGGGATTTCCCCGCCCTTTTAGCTGAGCCAATTTCAAAACGTCCCCTTTTGCCCAATATCGGCGTCAGGCTCAAATTTTAATCCTCGAAATACTACATGTATTCCTGTGGTTAAAATTTTCCCCTTCCTTGATCTTGAACAAAATTGAACATTTTGAAACAGCCTCAGTTGAGTAGTTGAATGGTTGAGTTTTAGTACAGGAGTGATTTTATGGAGGTTTTTCTACAAACCCTGGTGGCTGGAATTTTAAAAGGCGGCCTTTACGGTCTCATCGGCCTGGGTATGAGCCTTATTATGGGGGTAATGGGCATTATTAACCTGGCTCACGGCCAATTGATGATGGTGGCTATGTACATTACCTTTGTTTTATCCCATTATCTGGGTATAGACCCGTATCTATCGCTTTTCGTCAGTATGCCTGCTTTGTTTTTACTTGGCGTAGTGATTCAAAAATATACCCTGAACCCACTTATGGAAGTAGATTCGATTTTACCTGAAAACCAGGTGCTGATGACAGTTGGAATCGGAATGGTGTTGACTGAAATTGCCAGATTTATTTTTACTTCGGACTACAAATCGGTTCGAACAAGCTATTCCGATGCAACATTTTTTCTTGGAGAGATCTCTTTTAGCATAGCTCTTGTCATTGCCTTTTTTATTGCCATAGGATTTACGCTGTTTATGTTCTGGTTTTTACTGAAAACGGATATCGGGAGATCGATTCGCGCCACTGCCCAGGATAAAGACGCAGCGCTGCTTATGGGCGTTAATTCCAAACGCATAACTGTTATTACCTTCGGCCTTGGTTCGGCACTTGTAGCCGCTGCCGGCACAGTGCTGATGCCCGTATATTATCTTTTCCCGGATATAGGCGGGCCCTTTACACGAAAAGCTTTTGTAATCACAATCCTGGGTGGTTTAGGATCTACCGTGGGAGCGATTTTTGGCGGGTTGACCCTGGGCCTGGCCGAAGCCTTTGGCGCCACTTACATTGGTATGGCTTATGACGACATGATCGGTCTTTTAATTTTTATCCTGGTGCTATTGTTTTTACCCGGTGGTTTCAAGCGTTTGACCAAGATTTGATGGCGTCGTAGAAAGTCCCATATACGCCCCGCAGGAAGTGCCCTTGGGGTGCAAGTTGCATCAGTTTTTCAGAAACTCGGCATACTACATGTATTGCCTCGTCTCTGAAAAACCGATGCGCCTTTTTATCCCGCTGATTTTTAGCGGGGGTATATGAAACTTTCTACTTAGCACCCCAAGGGCATTTCCTGCGGGCACCATCGGTTATACTTTAATTAAGAGGAAAAGCATGAAAAAATTTATGCCTTTGATTCTACTTATCATCCTGATCATCTTTCCCCTGGTGTATCAAAATGCGTATTACCAGCATCTTATGATCCTGGTTTTCATATGGGTGGCGATCGGTTCAGGTTGGAACATGATTGCAGGTTTTACAGGCCAGGTATCTTTTGGCGATGCCGCATTTTTCGGCACAGGGGCCTATACGGCAGGGCTTTTGGCTCATCATTTTGGAATTTCGGCCTGGTGGGGAATGGCGTTTGGGGGCATAATGGCAATGGCCGTTGCTTTTCCTTTCGGATGGATCTGTTTTAGGCTGAGAGGGGCCTATTTTGCACTTGCGTCTCTTGCCTTAAATGAGGTGTGCCGGCATATTGCCACCATTGCAGAACCTTTGACACAGGGCATGGTTGGAATATTAATTATGCCCACCTTTGTTTCAAAAATACCCTATTATTATATTGCCCTTGCTCTGGCCGTTGTATCGGTCATATCTGTCCAGTTCATAATGCAGACCAAGTGGGGTTATTATTTTCTTTCCATACGTGAAGACCAGGATGCTGCGGAAAGCCTGGGAATCGATACCCATCGTTATAAAATGGTTTCTCTCAACATAGCAGCGTTTCTTACCGGTATGGCCGGAGCGTTATTTATGAATTACATGGGCTTTATCGATCCTGAAGTTGTATTCTCTCTCCATGATATTTCGATTATGGCGATTCTGGTTGGGATTGTTGGTGGTGTGGGAACCATTTACGGCCCGGCTGTTGGGGCCTTTGTAATGGTGGCCGTGCATGAATTTTTCAGAACCGGTTTTTTCGGATTTTTCAAAGGGCTGGCAGTATTAACGGGCTCGGATTTTCTTAATATTGCGGCCAAGTATATATCACACGCCCACGTGCTGGGATTCGGGATTCTGGTTGTTCTGGTTATTTTATACCTGCCCAATGGTATTGTGGGTGACTGGAACAAGCTTGTCGGCAAACTTGTTCCATTTAAAAAGAAGGAGGCAGCCACTTGATATTATTTGAAGTCAAGAATCTGGTTAAACATTTTGGCGGTCTGGCAGCGGTTAATAATGTGTCTTTTCAGGTTGAAAAGGGGGAAATTTTCGGCCTGATCGGACCGAACGGTTCCGGTAAAACGACTATTTTCAACTGTATAAGCAGCTATTTTCCCGTCACAGGTGGAAACATTTATTTTAAGGATCAGAAAATAACGGGTATGAAGACCAACAAAATATGCAAAATCGGCATCGGCAGGACATTTCAGGTGGTAAAACCATTAGGCAGATTATCGGTTCTGGACAATGTAATTGCTGCAGCATTTTCCAAGGTTCAAACCAAGCATGAGGCTCGTGATGTAGCTATGGAGACCATGGAATTTTGCGGACTATTACACCGAAAAGATGTGATTGCTAGAAGCCTTCCCATCGGAGAGCGAAAGCGCCTTGAAATTACCCGGGCCATGGCAACCCGGCCGGAACTGTTACTCCTGGATGAAACAGCAGCCGGCCTAAACCCTACGGAACTTGAAGGCGCCATTGATCTAATTAAAAGAATTCGCGATAAAGGGATAACCATCATTATTGTAGAGCATATCATGAAGGTGATTATGACTATATCCGACCGCATCCATGCTATTAATTTCGGGCAGACCATTGCTGAAGGAGTACCTAAAGAGGTATCCAATAACAAAGCGGTAATCGAAGCTTACCTGGGAGAAGACTATGCTCAAGGTTAATAATATTGATGTTTTTTATGGAGATTTACAGGTTCTGTGGGATGTCTCATTCGAAGTTCGAGAGGCCGAAATTCTGGTATTAATTGGTGCCAATGGCGCAGGAAAATCGACCGCGATTAAAACTCTTTCATCGCTGCTCACCCCTGCAAAGGGAACCATAGAATTCGACGGCGTTCGCCTCGATCAACAGGAGCCGCATGAAATTATTCAGCTTGGCATTGTACATGTTCCTGAAGGAAGACGCCTTTTTGCCGATATGAGCGTAGAAGAAAACCTGATCATGGGATCTCTTTACGGATAGGCAAAAAAAAAGAGATATGAAACCAT
>JAUWOH010000146.1 GCA_030612225.1 Desulfobacteraceae bacterium | reverse complement strand
AGACATTGGGAGAATGATAAAAGGAGATATCCTGGTCGTTGATGATAACCCGTCTAATCTGCGTCTTTTAGCCGGGATGTTGAGCGAAAAAGGCTATAAAGTCCGGCCAGCTCCCAGCGGATCACTGGCGTTAAAGTCTGTCCAGTCGACACTGCCGGAGTTGGTCCTGCTCGATATAAAAATGCCGTATATGGACGGTTACGAGGTATGCCGGCGTTTGAAAGCTGATGAGAGGACCCGCGATGTTCCGGTTCTTTTTATCAGCGCCATGGCGGAAGTGGCGGACAAGATCAAAGGTTTTAATATCGGCGCGGTGGACTATATCACCAAACCGTTCCAGCATGAAGAAGTTTTGGCGCGTGTTGAAACGCACGTCTCCTTGGCCCGGATGCATAAGAGACTCCAACAGGAAGTTGTGGAACGTAAGAGGGCCCAAAAGGCGCTGAAAAAGGCCAATGATGAGCTTGAACAACGGGTAAAGGAGCGCATTTTAGAATTGAGAGTGGCAAACGAACAACTGAAAGATGAAATTGAAGAGCGCAAGCTGGCGGAAAAGACGCTATGGGAGAGTGAGGAGCGATATAGGGAATTAGTCGATTCATTGCCCCAGATTGTTTTTGAAATAGATGAAACGGGCACCTTTACTTTTGTAAATCACAATGCCTTTGACATTTCCGGGTATACCCAAAACGACTTTGATAAAGGCTTAAATGCCTTTCAAATCTTAATTCCGGAGGATCGTGACAGGGCAATGGTAAATATGCAGCGCGTATGGAATGGGGAAATATATGGTGCGGAATACACCGCCCTAAAAAAGGACGGCAGCACATTCCCCATTCTCGTTCATACAAATCCTATTATGCGTAATAACAAACCAATGGGTTTAAGAGGTATCATTATAGATCTCACCGAGCGCAAACGAGCCGAGGAGGAACGAATGCGCTTAATTGAGGCCATTAATCAGGCCGCCGAGTCCATCATGATTACCGATACAAAAGAAACCATCCTGTACGTCAATCCGGCGTTCGAGAGGCTGACCGGCTATACGCAAGAGGAGGCCATCGGCCGGAATCCGCGTATCTTAAAAAGCGGCAAGCATGATGAGGCCTTTTACAAGGAAATTTGGCACACCCTCACAAGCGGCGAGGCATGGCGGGGCGAGATTATCAACAAGGCCAAGGATGGAACGTTGTTCACAGAAGAAGCAACGATTTCACCTGTTTTTGATAATAAGGGTAAGATAATCAACTATATCGCAGTCAAACATGATGTGACAAAGCAGCGTGTCCTTGAAGATCAATTGAGACAGGCGCAAAAAATGGAGACAGTTGGACGGCTGGCCGGAGGTGTGGCTCACGATTTTAACAACATGCTAAGCGTAATACTTGGATCTGTCGAATTGGTCATGAACAGGGACGATCTTGATGATTCAATGTTAAAAAATTTACAGCAGATACAGAAAGCCGCCGAAAGCTCGGCTGATATTATTCGTCAACTGCTGGCTTTTTCCCGCAAGCAGGTCATCGAGCCCAGGGTGGTCAACCTTAACCCGTTGATTAAGGATGTGGAAAAAATGCTTGCCCGGTTGCTGGTCGAGGACATTGACGTCCTGTCTGTTCCTGAAAAAGAGATCTGGAATATAATGGCGGACCCCGGGCAGATCCATCAGATAGTGGCCAACCTTTGCATTAACGCCCGTGACGCCATGCCGCAAGGGGGCAAGCTGACCATCGAAACCGCCAATGTTACGCTTGACGATACCTATTGTGAGGAGCATGCCGGGTTTGTTCCCGGATGCTTCGTTATGCTTGCAATCAGTGACAATGGTATCGGTATGGACAAGGAAATCCTGGCGCATATTTTCGAACCGTTCTTTACAACCAAGAAAGAAGGCAAAGGCACCGGTTTGGGACTTGCTTCGGTTTACGGGGCCGTAAAGCACAATAATGGATTCATTAACGTGTACAGCGAACCGGAACAGGGAACGACGTTCAAGCTTTATTTTCCCCAATGTGCCGGAGAAGCCGAAAAACCAAAGGCTGCCGTCAAAGCGCCTAAAGCCCTTAAAACCGCTGCCATACTTTTGGTTGATGACGATGAGATGGTGCGCAATATTACCGAGATGATGCTGGAGAGTGCTGGCCATACGGTCCTGGTGGCCGAAACTCCGGAAGAGGCGCTGGCGCTGTGTGAAAAGGGCGGGATGGATATCGATCTTCTTTTATCCGATGTGGTGATGCCTCAAATGGACGGCAAATCGTTGCAAAAATCGATTGAAGCCCTTAAACCGGGAATCAAGACACTTTTCATGTCCGGTTACACAGCCAGCGTCATCGCCCACCATGGCGTGTTGGGAAAGGGAATGCATTTCATTCAAAAACCTTTCAGTATTGAAGAGCTGGTGAGCAAAGTACGCGAGGCAATTGAGCAATGAAAGAAAGGCGCCCCTGCGTCGCTAAAGCTATGCAGGGCAAGGAAGGCACCAAGTGGCAAAGGCACAAGAGGCACAAAGAAAAGAAATGTGTGACTTGTGATTGGAAAAACAATCTAACTTTTCGGCCGTGAAACTTGTATAAATTACGATAGCGGCATGGAACAACTTTGTGCCTCTGCGCCTGTAGTCATAATAGACCCTTTTCAGGGGCATCTCAAAGCCTGGTCCTCCCCCGAATAGCGGGATCTTCGATGGGCCAGGATTCTTTACGATATGGAATTAGTCAAAGAAATTACCTTAGAAATTGGAGAAATCGATGTTTAAACGATTCCGCGTATTTTGGTTTGTTGCTCTGCCTTCATTTGCGCTCTCATGCGTAACGCTCCTTTACTATCCGTTTTTCCTTAGATCTGACTTCAACATGGAAATCATAAATGAAGCCCAGGAGGATTCCAAGAAAGTCGCAAGGTATTTTATAAATCAATACCTCACTGAGTTATTGGATTATGATTCCTCAATTCCCGGAAAGCTCGAAAAAGCAATCACACGTGACATCAACACTTTTGATCTCTGGAAGGTGCGTTTGTTCAGCTCAGAAGGGAATATTGTCTATTCAAGCAAGAAAAGCGAGATTGGAGATGTAAATACGAAGCCCTATTTTACGGGGATAGTAGCAAAGGGCCAAGTATACACAAAAATAGTCAAGAAGGCAGCTATGACAGAGTGTGGTACAATGACCCCGTACGATGTAGTGGAGACTTATGTCCCTATTATGGTTAGTAGAAATTTTATGGGCGCATTCGAGATATACGTCAACGTAACCGAGCAAATGAACAGGCTTAAAATACTCTTTTGGCATTCGTATGCCGTAATTGCCTCAGTCACAGTGCTTTTTCTATCTCTAATTGCCTGGTTCTCCCTTAGAATAGATAGGGCAACAAGGCAGCGGGAGCGGATCATTGCGGAGCTTCAGAACGCCCTTTCAGAGATTAAAACTCTGCGCGGTATTGTTCCGATATGTGCCTCGTGCAAGAATATTCGTGATGATGAGGGGTATTGGCATCAGGTTGAGTCCTATGTCCGTGATCATTCCGAAGCAGAATTTAGTCATAGCATTTGTCCGGATTGTGCAAAGAATCTTTATCCCGATTTGGTTAAAGACAAAGAATGAGTGATGCTGATATCACATTTTTTTATGAACCTCATCGGTACTCGAAGAAATAATAGCATAACCAGCCAGTCCACCATAAAGGTCTGTAGAGGGGCAGGGTAGGGGAGTACAGCGCTATTTTAGCTTTTCTTTCCCTTTTTACTTTTTTGTAACCGTTTACGCATATTCGGAACAAAAAGGCCGCACAATCTCCGTCCTGTAAGAGTTCACAGGTGCTGCAGATGTGAGTGATCAGGGCGACCAGCTATAGTCTGCTATGCCGGTTGCCCTGATCACTCGCAGCTGCGGTGCCTGTGGACTCTTACTCTTTTTTTAGATCGTTTGTTTTGCAGTTTCTTATTTTCGGCATATTGAACCCGAATATTTCGACCATCAATTTTTGCACCTTTCATTGATTTTAACACTTTAGCCGCAACACTTGTTTCAACTTCAAAAAAAGAAAATTCCCGCATGATTTCTATTGGACCAATCTTTTCAGAACTAATTCCTGCTCTGCTGCATATAGTTCTTATCACAGCACCTTTTCTTAGATCGTCCATAGATCCTGTATTTAAGAAAAACCGTTTCGATTTTCCAGGTGATATATTTTTTAGTTGTCGATCTTTTTTTACAGGGCGATGAGCATATTCCTTTTTTTTCAAGGATACATTTATATCTTTGGAATCTTTATAATAATTAAGAAAGCGGTTAAATTCAATTGAAACAAACTTTTGAATGAGCTCTTCTTTTGTAAGGCCGTTTAAAGCATTATAGACCGGCGGCAGGAAACGCCCTATTTCTTCCTGATCCACTTCAACTTCAACCATTTTGCTAATCATAGAATAGATCTGTTTCTCACAAATTGCATATCCTTGAGGGACTTTTGCATAATCAAATTTAACCCCTGCTTTTTTTTCTATATACTGAAGTTTGCTTTTTTCCCGGGAATTGATGATGACTATGGATGTTCCTGATTTGCCCGCTCTTGCCGTCCTGCCGCTCCTGTGAGTATAGTTTCCCGCCTCGTCGGGGAGTTTATAGTTAATGACATGGGTGATATCGGCAACATCTATCCCGCGGGCAGCAACATCTGTTGCAATAAGAATTTGAATGGATTTGGTTTTAAAGCTGCGCATGACTTTATCTCGCTGCGCCTGAGAAAGGTCACCATGAAGGGCATCAGCATTATAGCTGTCTTTGATCAGTTTTTCTGCTATTTCCTGTGTATCTTTTCGCGTGCGACAAAACACCAGGCCGTAAATATCCGGGTAATAATCAATAATTCGTTTTAAGGCCTGATACCTGTCTTTTTCGTTAACGATATAATTAACATGCAAAATATTTTCCGCGCCACTATTCTTCTTTCCTACGGTTATCTCAACCGGATTTTCCATATATCTTTTTGCAATTCTTGCAACTTCTTTGGGCATTGTTGCGGAAAACAGCCAGGTTCTTTTCTGAGCCGGCGTATTTTTTAAAATGGAATCTATATCTTCCTGAAATCCCATATTGAGCATTTCATCCGCTTCATCAAGAACCACGTATGAGACCTTGGAAAGCTTTGCTATTTTTCTATTAATAAGATCAAGCAATCTCCCTGGTGTTGCCACAATAATCTGAGCACCTTTTTTGATCTTATTTCTCTGATTTTCAATACTGGCACCGCCATAAACGGCAACAACCTTTGCACCTTTTACATATTTGCAAAATTTTTTAATATCATCTGAAATCTGTAAACAGAGTTCCCTGGTGGGGCAAATCACTAGCCCTTGAGTATGTGTCAGATTAAAATCAATTAGCTGGATCATAGGTAAACCAAAAGCTGCTGTTTTACCTGTTCCGGTCTGGGCAAGCCCCACAAGATCCCTGTTCCCTCCAATAATTTCAGGAATTGCATCTGTCTGGATGGGCGTGGGTTCGACAAACCCGAGTTCATTAACCGCCTTTAATAACTCGTCAATTAAATCCAAATTTTCGAAACTCATGTTTTTTCTCAGTCTTTTAATTAAGTGTTTTCAATTTGCCACGGGCTATACCCTGGAATATACCCACACATTAGACTGTGGCTATGGTAACTATCTATTTTGTAAGTATTTTATTTGAACTGCAGAATATCGAACAAGGAATATCGAATGTCGAAGTGTCCCCTTTGTAATTCTGTCACGCCTGTGGCGTGATTCGATATTCGATATTCAATGTTTTGGGGCGATTACAAGAACTCCCGGAAATACCTCCGGTGTCAATTGTGTATAAAGACCACCCGTTCTACGGGTGGTAGGTGATTTTCAACCTTTGCCAGGCAAGAAAAAAAGTTAATCTTGATGGCGCCGTAAAAAGTTCCATCTACTGCGTTGCAGCGTTTTTTCAGAAACTTGGCATACTACATGTATTGCCTCGTCCCTAAAAAAACACTGCGCCTTTTTATCCCGCTGATTTTTAGCGGGGATATATGGTCCGCCTGCGGCGGACTACATAGCACCCCAAGGGCATTTCCTGCGGGCACCATCGGTGACTTTTTATGAGTTCAACACTATTAAGGGTAGTTTAAATGTCCTTATCCTTGCTGGTTTTTGCTAACTGCTTCAGGATGTTTTCAAGCTTTTCCAGTTCTCTTCCGTATCCTGCCCAATCTTCTTTTTTCAGATAATCCTTGGCATTATTGTAGTATTTCAGGGCCAGGGCTCCGAGATCAGATATCTTCCCTGTTTCGGGCATTATAGATACTTCTTTTTTATGGGTTACCACGGCGTCCAGGACCTGATTCAATGCCATATCAAGTGTTTCCTCCATGGCAACACGATTGCCGATGGACACAATCACTCTTTTCAGTTCAGGCAGGGCCGCAGTTCTTGCAATCTCCTTTGCAGGTTGTCTTGTCTGCTGCTTACGACCACCTGACTGGCCCGGAGGAGGTGTTTGTGCCTCCTCCTGTTTCGCCTCCAGATAAATAGGTTCTACATAGATGAAAGACTCCCCCACCGGAATGGCTAAAAGATTACCCCTGATGACCCTGGAACCTCGCTGGCCCCAAAGGCTGAGTTCACGCGATATTTCCGTCTGCTGATCTATCCTGGCTTCAATCTGCATGGGACCGTACACCAGCTTATCTTTGGACAGTTTATAAACCAGGAGGTTGCCGTAGTGGGGCAGATCGCTTCTGGCCGCAAGCCAGGCAATCATGTTGTCCTTCTTGGAAGGGGTATAGGGGAGCATCAGGAGAAACTCCTCTTTATCCTCTTTTGGCAGTTTTACGATGATATAGTAAGGTTTCATCTTCTGTCTGTCGTCGCCGTACATCTCATACGGAGTTTCCCAGAGGTCTTCCTGGTTATAAAATACCTGGACATCCTGCATGTGATACGTGGAGTATGTATTAACCTGGATCTCAAAGAGGTCATAGGGGTACCGGATGTGTTTTTTAAGATCAGCGGGCATTTCATCAAAGGGTCTGAATAGAGCCGGAAATACCTTTGAGTAGGTCTTGAGAATGGGATCTTTCTCGTCAATCATGTAGTATGTGGCACTCCCGTCATAGGCATCGATGACCACCTTGACCGAATTTCTTATATAGTTGAGTCTCCTGTTCATGAAAGGGCTCTTTAATCGTTTGGAATAGGGATACATATTAGAGATGGTATAGGCGTCTTGAATCCAGAAGAGCCTCCCT
>JAUWOH010000125.1 GCA_030612225.1 Desulfobacteraceae bacterium | reverse complement strand
CGCTGCAACGCAGTAGATGGGACTTTCTACGACGCCATCAATCTTTATGGATTCTCTAACAAAAAGTATAAAAGATTGTCCGTGAAAATAGGATTCTTTGTCAAATCCAGGTGATCAGAGAAAAGAAACAGTACCTGATTCCAATGGATGGGAGAGATAAGCCGTACTGATTTATTTTCATCCCGGCGGTCATCTCCCAAAGCGCTGCTCCGCAATACTGTACCGTCACCGGGTCCATACACTTTTATTTTCAGTTGCCCTGTGGAATCAATATTGGCCCCTTTAATTGTTTTTTCTGAATCTCCGGCAACAAGTAAAGTTTTAAGAGATGCTGGAGGCTTTGCAGGGATATCTATGGCATTGAAAAACTGATTCGCCCTAATCAGGCATTTTTTCTGATGTTCAAGTGCAATTTTACGTCTTACAGCCGGGTCTGTTATTCCGGGAAGTAACATTTTCAGAACTTTGTCCTGAGCCGGATTTGCAAGACCCCACTTGTTTTTCCGCCAGAGTTCAGGGGAAAGAAGATCCACCGGATGACCTTTATTATCCTTCACCGGCTTATGTCTGCTCCTGGGAAGCAATTCATATATTCCAGGCATAGTTCCTAATAGTGCGGGAGAATAGCGTGGTAAAAAAAGTGCCGGGCGGTATCCGTCAACAAGTTTAACAAGAGCATCAAGAGAACCTGAATTCGGTGTGCCAATCATCACAAGGTTCTCCACATGCCGTGTCCCAGCCCATGTTATTTCAGGTAAACTCCCGTCATCGGGGAGTTCTGCAGTACCGTATCTTAAATAATAACGTGCTACAAGTCCTCCCATTGAATGAGCTACGATATCAAATTTAACATTAACGTCCTTTATACCGTAGCGTTTTTCTATCTCGTCCTGCACATATTTTTTTTTCTCTTTTATAAAACCGGATAGATCCCGTGCACTCTCAACTATATCACGTCTCCAGTCGTAGTCGAACTGAAAACATGTATAATGCCGGTCTCCGTATTCAATTCTTCCTGACTCTCCAATGTCCTGGTCACGATAACCTCCTACACCAAGAACCCGCAAAATGTATGAATATGTGTTTTGTTCAAGAGGATACCCCAAAAAACTAACTACAACTTTGTCAAGAGCTCCGGCAGGTATTGTATTATCGCGCAAATCCTTGAGTGTTTTTCCCATTTGCATGGGCAATGCTATTCTTCTTGATCCTTTTTCTGTATTGGGGTTTGTCCTTTTGATCCCAAATGCCCCCCAGGCAATTTCCTTAGAATCACTTTCAATTAAACGCGATCCGAGGAGGCCGGGGATCAGTATAACCGGATTTCTATATGGATTCTCATTTTGAACAAGATCATTATAAAGACCGCCCAAATCAGGAGTTTTGTATTGTGATGTACATCCTGTGACCAATATAGTAATAACACAAAAAATTACTGCTGCTATGCGCATTATTACTCCTTGCCGGTTCATTTCATCCTTTTGACAACCGCTTCAGCAAATTCAGAGCACTTCACTTCTTTTGCACCTTTAATCTGCCGCGCCAGATCGTATGTGACGATTCTATCTTTTATCGTGGTTTTCAGTGCTGTTTCCACTAAATCGGCAGCCTCCATCCATCCCATGTGGCGTAACATCATTGCTCCTGAGAGGATTAAAGATCCGGGATTTACCTTATCCTTTCCGGCATATTTCGGTGCTGTTCCGTGGGTCGCTTCAAAAACTGCGCAGGTGTCGCCGATATTGGCGCCGGGAGCCATGCCAAGCCCCCCTACCTGTGCTGCAAGGGCATCAGAAAGATAGTCGCCGTTTAAGTTCGGTGTAGCAATAACATGATATTCTTCAGGACGCAGAAGAACCTGCTGGAAGAGCATGTCTGCGATCCTGTCTTTTATTACTACCTTTCCTTCCGGTCTTATACCATTATATTGTTCAAAAAGTTCTGCTTCCGTTAAAGTTTTGTCACCAAATTTATCTTTTGCCACCTCGTAGCCCCATTTGCGGAAAGCTCCTTCGGTAAATTTCATTATGTTACCTTTATGCATAAGGCAAACACTGGGCAAACCGTTCTCAACAGCGTATAAAACAGCCCTTTCCACCAGTCGTTTTGTTTTATTTTCACTAATCGGTTTTATGCCTATGCCGGAATCTTCGGGTAATGAAACATCCATATCGACACGCAAGAATTCCAGTACATGCATTGCAGCAGTGCTGCCTGCTTCCCATTCAATCCCCGCATACAGATCTTCGGTGTTCTCCCTGAAAACTACCATGTTAATTTTTTCCGGGTTTTTCACAGGGCTTGGAACATGATCAATATACTTCACCGGCCGCACACACGCATAAAGATCCAGTTTTTGTCTTATGGCAACATTGATGCTTCTGATGCCTTTACCCACCGGGGTTGTCAACGGTCCCTTGATGGCTATACTGTGTTTTTCAATTGCATTTAAGGTTTGCTTTGGCAGCCATTCGCCGGTTTCTTTATATCCCTTTTCTCCGGCATAAATCTCTATCCATGAAATCTGTCTCTTCCCCCTGTAGACAGACTTTACGGCGCTGTCCAAAACCAGTTTCGTCGCATACCAGATATCCGGGCCTGTCCCGTCACCCTCGATAAAGGGAATAATGGGAAAATCCGGCACATGCAATGTACCGTCTGCATTTCTTGTTATTTTTTCTCCATGTGCCATCTTCAATCCTTTTCTATTGCTATTACCAAATTGATAAATTCGTAAAAAGTCGAATCCATCAGGTTTTAGGTGTTAAGTTTTATGTTTTATATTAATGATATTATCTGTTTTAACAGAGACTTAAAACCTAAATCCTAAAACTTAAAACGTTTCGTAAAAAGTGATTTTTGACTTTTTACGAGACTGTCTAAATTGGGTTATCGCTCATCCATAGGTGTAAAACTGCATTCCTCCGGGCCGCAGTAATCGCCTATATAATCCGATTCGGGACGGTACAGGGCAGGCTTTGCTGCAGCGCCGGCAAACTGTTCTTCCAGGACATGCGCCGTCCATCCCGCGATCCGGGAAATGGCAAATACCGGCGTAAACAGATCCGTTGGTATCCCCATGGCATAGTATAGTGAAGCACTGAAAAAATCCACGTTCAGAAAGATGTCCATCCTCTTTCGCTGTTTAAACGCTGCCTTAGTCTTCTCTTCAAGTCGTTTTGAAATGTCGTACCAGTGCGACTCACCAATCTTTTTGCACATAATTTCCGCCATGGGTGCGAGAATCAGCGCCCGGGGATCATCCGTTTTGTACACCGCATGACCCAGCCCGAAAATTACTCTGCCAGCGTCAAGCTCCCGATTGATATAATCTTCTACTTTGTCAACAGAACCGATGCGTTTTAACATCTCCATGACCCGGACATTTGCGCCTCCATGCAGTTCGCCGGACAGAGATCCGACACCCGCGGTCACAGCCGCATACATGTGTGCACGGGTCGAAGCGACTTCCCTTGCGGCAAAAGTTGAAGCATTGAAAGAATGCTCCGCATGTAAAACCAGCCCGACATTAAAAAAATGTTCCGCATCATCATCAGGGGTTTCTCCTTTTAGCATGTACAAAAAATTAGCTGCATGACCCAGTTCTACATTTGGTGGTACGATATTCTTCCCGCTACGTATTCGTTCCCATGCGGCGATGATGCCTGGGAATTTTGCGATGAGACTGACGGCTCTGTCTTGGCATGCCTCCAAAGAATAATTTCCAATGTCCGGATCATGATTGGCTATCATGGGGATACTCGCTTGAAGAATATCCATGGGCAATGAATCCGCCGGCCTTGTTTTAAGTGCTTCAATTATTTCACGAGGGATATCTCTTGCTTCTTTAAGGCGTGCCGTAAAATTTTCCAGCTCCTTTTCATCAGGCAGTTTTTCAAAAAGCAAAAGATGGGCGATTTCTTCAAATGACGTTCGCTCCGCCAAGTCCTGAACCAGGTAGCCCCTGTAAATCAATTTTCCCGCCTGGCCGTCCACGTCACTTATTTTTGTGCTGGCCACGGTTACACCTCTTAAGCCTTTATTGATGATCGAATGATTGTCATTCATTTGGGCACCTCCTCTTTTCGAGCGATTGTATCTGTTGCGCTCATGACCTTTCTCAATACATACGGTAGAATGCCGCCGTTTTCAAAATAATCTACATCGACTCCGGTATCGAGCCTTGCGGTTGCTTCAAATACAATTTCACCACCGCCCTTCTTTACGGCTTTTACATGTAAAACTTTCCGCGGTTCCATGTCTTCAATTCCTGTGATGAAAAAGGATTCCGACCCTTCCAGCCCAAGGCTTTCCCAGCTTTCATTCTCCTTAAATACTAAAGGTAATACCCCCATTCCTACCAGGTTGCTTCTGTGAATACGTTCAAGCGACTGAACAATCACAGCTTTTATTCCAAGAAGGTCGGTTCCTTTAGCGGCCCAGTCCCTCGACGAACCGGTTCCGTATTCCTTTCCCCCCATCACGATCAAGGCAATGCCCTGATCCATATATGACATGGCCGCGTCATAGATATACATCTCATCCCGGCCCGGAAATTTTATTGTAAAACTGCCCTCTTTGGGCGATACTAGTTTATTTTTTATCCTTATATTGCCAAACGTACCCCGTATCATGATTTCATGGTTGCCTCTCCTGGAACCGTATGAGTTAAAATTTTCCTTATCAACGCCTTGATTAATCAAGTATCTTCCAGCAGGATAATCTTCGGGAATAGCCCCGGCCGGAGATATGTGATCGGTAGTAACGGTATCCGCCAGCATCAGAAGTGCGCGACCGTTCTTTAAATCGGAAGGGCTTTTTAGCCCGGGTGTAAAGTTGTCAAAATAAGGCGGCTTTCTTATATATTTTGAACGTGTATCCCAGGCAAATGTTGTACTCTTCGTAATGTCAAGATGCTGCCACAACGGATCGCCGTCAAAAATCTTTGCATATTCCTTTTTATAAAATTTCGGTTTAACATGATTTTTTACGAGTATTTCAATATCTTCCGATGACGGCCATAAATCGTAGAGATAGACCGGCTCACCCTTTTTATCAAACGAGACCGGCTCTTTCGTTAAATCAATATCAATCCTTCCGGCCAAGGCAAAAGCAATTACCAGCATGGGGGAAGCCAGGTAGTTCGCCTTGATACTCTGGTGTATTCTTGCCTCAAAATTTCTATTACCAGAAAGAACAGCTGCAACCGTCAGATCGTTTTCAACAATGACTTTTTCAATCTCAGGATTAAGCGGTCCGCTGTTTCCGATGCAGGTCGTGCATCCAAAACCCGCCACATGGAACCCGAGCGCTTCAAGGTACGGCATGAGATTTGCGTCAATTAAATAGTCTGCAACGACACGGGAACCGGGAGCAAGGGAAGTTTTCACTGCAGGATTTGCCTTTACTCCCTTTTCAAAGGCTTTTTTCGCCAAAAGACCGGCACCCATCATGGCATATGGATTGGATGTGTTTGTGCATGATGTAATAGCGGCTATCACGATACTGCCGTCACCGATATTCACGGGTTTTTCGTCGAGATTGACTGTATATGTTTGGGTACTCACAGGTTTGCAGGTTTTGGACCGTATGGTCTGGCAGCCGGATTCATCGAAAAATTGAGACATCGGGATAAGGTCATCATCCGCATCATATTCACAGCCGATGATTCCGGCGAAGCTCTTTTTTACAACGTCCAGGCAAAGCCTTTCCTGAGGTTTTGCTGGCCCTGCAATCGACGGTGTGACTCCTGAAAGATCCAGTTCAATAACCTTTGTATATTCCGGCTTTTCCTTCCCCGTATAAAACAAACTCGTCGCTTTTGTATAGCGTTCCGTAATTTCCGCCTGTTCTTCCCTGTTTGTCATGTTCAGATATTCGATTGTTTTTTTATCCACCGGAAAAAATCCTATGGTTGCTCCGTATTCCGGTGCCATATTGGCAACGGTTGCCCTGTCCGGTACATTGAGCATCTCCATACCAGGCCCGAAAAACTCTACAAATTTTTCAACCACATTAAGTTTTCTTAAACGCTCAGTTATTGTAAGCACCAGATCCGTGGCGGTTATGCCAGGTCCCAGGCTTCCAGTCATTTTTACTCCTATGACTTCAGGAATAGACATATAATACGGCTGTCCCAGCATAACGGCTTCAGCTTCTATTCCGCCCACACCCCAGCCTATGACGCCCAGCCCGTTTATCATGGTCGTGTGGGAATCAGTACCCACCAACGTATCTGGATAAGCCAGCGGTTTTTCTCCGCTTTTATCGGTTATGATTACCTGCCCAAGATATTCAAGATTCACCTGATGACATATCCCTGAACCCGGCGGAACCACCTTGAAATTATCGAAACTCTGTTGCGCCCATTTCAGCAAGCTATATCTTTCTTTGTTTCTTATAAATTCTTTTTCCATATTTTTAGACAATGCATCCGGCGTGCCGGAATAATCTATTTGCACTGAATGATCGATAATAAGATCGACCGGAACCAGGGGATTGATTGCATTGGGGTCGCCACCCAGGTCTTTTACGGCGTCCCGCATAGCCGCCAGATCGACGACCGCAGGCACGCCGGTAAAATCCTGCATCAGAACACGGGCGGGATGATACGGTATTTCGACAGGGTTTTCATATGTTCGTTTCCACCCGGCAATATTTTTCAAATCCTCCCATCGGACGATTCGCCGGTCCAGTTTCCGTAAAAGATTTTCAACCAGAATTCTTATGGAAAAAGGAAGCCGCCCGATATCGGCTATTTCTTTTTCCTCAAGCATGGTTATATCTGAAACCGTGTAGTCGATTCCCCGGATTTTAATCTGCCTTATAAAGTCTTTTGGATTCATGATTAACCTCGCTCAAATTAATTTTTTGTATTGCATGCAGCTTGGATCGGCAGTGGTTGAATACTTCCCCCTGTACACATTCGTTTTTTATCGTATCATCATTTCCATGCAATATGCTGAAAAGTGTAAACAGTATTTTACCGGCCTTTTACTATCTGTCGTTTGTCAGATGAAATCCTTACATGAAATGGCGATTTTGTAAATGCTTTTTCTTTCTTGATCGTGTTGTTACCATATAAATCCTCGAAACCCGATACCTGCTATTGCATAGGTTTATCAGTGTATGCGATGTTGGCTTCTTCAGATTTGTTGAGCTGCAGCGTTTTCCCTGCTCGTACGCCTTCCACCCATTCGCCGCGGGTCCGCCGAAAGCATCTGTACGTTGATTAGAACAGAAGGGTAAAAATTTGGTTCAGATGTTGTGCGAAGATATCACTTGTAGATAGAGTTTTGCTCTGGTATAGATTTTATTATACAAGCTCTTCCAAACCACAGATATCAGTTTCGCATTCGGGTTGCCTATGAGAAAATCTCTTATTGCCGTCTTCAAAAGTATGGTATGCCTGACCTTACTCATCCTTTATTCAACCACAATATCGGCGGAGGAAAAAAAGAACAAAACATTCGACACCTTCACCTTTTACTGGGAAAACGACCTTTTCGCCGCAACGGACCGTGACTACACCAATGGGTTTAAACTCACCTGGAGTACACCTTACCTGACCAACAGGGAGGAATCTCGCCTTCCCGGATGGAGTTATCCTGTCCTCAACCTCCTGCCCCTGATCAACGATCCTACATCGTCCCGTGCCATTTCCATATCTTTGGGACAGAACATCTTTACACCTGAAGATACGGACGCAGAAGAACTTATCGTGGACCAACGACCGTATGCCGGTTATCTGTATTTGGCATTCGGATTTCACAGCAAAAAAGGAAATCGCAAGGATACCTGGGAGATCGGTCTTGGAGTAGTAGGGCCGGCTTCCCAGGCTGAACAGACCCAAAATCTAGTCCATGATATTATCGGCAGTGATA
>JAUWOH010000219.1 GCA_030612225.1 Desulfobacteraceae bacterium | reverse complement strand
TTCAGCCTAAACAGCTTCAGCCTGACTACGTTAGTAGTTACCTTTATTATAACTGAAGAAAGATTAAAATAAAAGAGCTTTGACAACTTACCGGATTCTCTTTATCATCATAACATGTCGGTGTAAATTTTTATTTTTTCTATCGACATAAATCGATTAAATACCATATATCGTACACCTAATTATTATATTGTACCATATATTGTGTGAAGTTAGAAAGTATCTTGCCTCAAATACAAGCGTAAAATTACTCATAATGAAGATTTTGCTTATTTATCCATATTTTCTTGAAGACAGAATTCATGAAGACGATATAGCTGTTGTTCCACAGGGTTTATTTTATGTTGGGGCAGTCCTGAGAGAGAGTGATTACGACGTTGAGATTTTAAACTGGCATAATATTAATAAAACGCCTGAAAAAATAATTGATATCCTTTCTGAAAAAAAACCGGATATAATCGGCTTTTCCATACTCCATGCAAACAGGTGGGGCGGAATAGAAATTGCTCGAATTGCCAGGCAGGTTGACCCAAACGTCAAAATTGTTTTTGGGGGAATAGGAGCAACTTTTTTATGGAAGCATTTTTTGACCCATTTTCAGGAAATTGACTATGTTGTCATCGGAGAAGGAGAATATTCCTTTTTAAACCTGGTCAGGTGTCTTAAAAAAAATGATGCAAAAAGCATTGAAATAATAAGAGGAATAGCGTTCAGAAAAAATGGTGAGGCTGTAAAGACAAAACGTGGTGAAATTGTAAATAATCTTGACAAATTGCCCATACCGGCAAAATATTTTAATTTCCAGCACCTGTCCTTAACCAGAGGTTGTCCCGGAAAATGCACATTTTGCGGGTCCCCCCGTTTCTGGGGGCATAAAGTCAGATTTCACTCTTCTGATTACTTTGTAGAGCAACTCCAACGCCTTTACAAAAAAGACATCACTTTTTTTTACTTTTCTGACGACACCTTTACTATCAGTAAAAAACTAGTGATAGAAATTTGCAGAAAAATTCTGGAAAAAAAACTAAAAATTGTTTGGGTTGCAATATCACGGGTCAACTACGTAAATGATGAAATCATATACTGGATGAAAAAGGCAGGTTGTATTCAAATAAGTTACGGCGTTGAAAGTGGCTGTGAAAAGATAAGAGATTCTCTTAATAAAAATATCAGCACGGATCAGATAAAAAAGGCGTTTTCAGTTACCTTAAAATACGGAATTTTGGCTCGCGCGTATTTCATCTATGGATGCCAGGAAGAATCGTTGGAATCAATTCAGGAAACCATAGATCTGATCCGTGCAATCAAACCACTTAGCACTATCTTTTACATACTTGATATATTTCCTGGTACCACGCTTTACGAAGAATATAAGAAAAATTTTAATGTAACGGATGATATCTGGCTAAAACGAATTGAAGATATCATGTATTTTGAAACCGATCCAAACTTATCTGAAAAACTGATACTGGATTTTGGTAAAAAGCTCAGGGCTTCCTACTACAAAATGCTTCCTGAATTTGCCGATACTATTTCCCTTATTGATAACAAACAGCTTTATCCCATGCATTCAGACTTTTTATCAAGACTTGCAATGACATTTGACCATGGTGAGTATGCCGGGATTGAATCGATAAAGGGAAAAGAAAAAATTGCTGAAAAATTGTATAAGAGGTCTTTACAATATTGCCCCGACCCTCGTGCCTTCCTTGGATTAGGAATTGCAAAGCAAAAATCCAGTAATTACAAGCAATCAGCAAAAATACTTGCAAAAGGTATTAAGTATTTTCCGAATGACCAGAAGCTACACCTGTGTATCGGAATAAGCTATATGAATCTACGGGATTATAAAAAAGCGCTTTCGTATCTCCTGCCTTTTCAAGAATCAAAAGAAATGCAACCTTATATTGCAAACTGCTATAAAGCTTTAGAGCTCGCAAAAAAATAGGTTCACATTTTGTGTAACCCAGGGCATTTGCTTCGCGCACTTCCCAGATTTAGACAATTTTATAAATGATTACAAATAGTCTCAAAGTTTCGAAAAACATGCCAAGTTTTTCTTGACAAAATCAAGTAATTAGCTATAAACAATAAATCTGAGTGAGCGCTCGTTCAATTATTTAATTCACGGAGGTAACCATGAATGATAGTCTTCTCATTAAAGAAGAAAAAAACGGAATTGTAACTCTTACCCTTAATCGTACTGAAGTTATGAATTCATTTAATTTTGCTTTGCTTCTTGCGCTAAAAGCGGAAATTGAAGATTTACAATTTAGTACGGATGTCAGGGTAATCATCATCACAGGAGCAGGTGAAAAAGCATTTTGCTCGGGAGCGGATCTTAAAGAGCGGGTAACCCTTACACCGATTCAGGTTAAAAAATATATATTTACGATACGAAATCTTTTCACTTCAATTGAACAGCTGAACAAACCGGTGATTGCAGGAATAAATGGTGTTGCGCTTGGCGGGGGAACAGAGCTTGCCCTGGCTTCTGATATCCGTATCGCATCGACCAATGCCTCAATGGGACTTACGGAAGCCAGGCTCGCAATTATTCCAGGCGGAGGCGGCACACAAAGACTTCCCAGGCTTGTTGGGAAAGGAAAAGCAAAGGAGCTTATATTTACCGGTCAGAGGGTAGGAGCTGAAGAAGCGCTTAAAATCGGACTTGTCAATAAAATTTGTGAACCTCAAGCGCTAATGGACGAATGCAACAAAATGGCAACCATGATATGTGAAACAGGCCCCATTGCTATCGAACAGGCAAAATACGCAATAAATTACGGCCTTGAGACTGATCTGCACACGGGCCTTGCCATTGAATCGAATGCCTACTGGATTTGCATACCTACTGAAGACCGCCTGGAAGGACTTGCCGCTTTTCGTGAAAAAAGAAAACCGGTATATAAAGGGAAATAATAGAGTTATTTTTAACTAAGTACTCTAATTCGTTAATTCGATGACATATTTTATATAGATTTCTTTCACCGCCCGCTTCGGGCTTCGCTCTGCAAGCTACGCCCCGACAAGTCGCTCGAGACGCTGAGGACGCAGAGATTAAAGTTTTTTCCTTTGCCGTTGACCCCGCTTGTTGCGGGACAGGGACGCCGGCAAAGGAAAATCAATCAGTATTTATGTTGTTACACTATATATTTTTCTAACAATTTATTTTTCGCGCAGGGATGAATTCCTTATTGCTTTCCGCCCTCTCAGCGGAAAGCAATAAAAACATGATTCTTTGCGTGCTTTGCGGCTCTGCGGTGAAAATAAAACATTATACATTATCGTATTTGAGAATATATGTATTAAGGAGGATTTTATGACAGAGTATGATTATTGGAAAATATTTCCGAAAATGCCGAAAAAAGTAACTATCGGTGATATAACCATTCGTGACGGTTTTCAGCATGAAGAAATATTCATTTCAACCGCTGCTAAAAAGTTTTATCTTGAAGAGCTTATCTTTGCAGGTTGCCGTCATATTGAAGTGACCAACCTTGGGAGTTCATTTCTTATGCCGCAGTTCAGAGATGCTGAAGAGCTGCTTGCTCACCTGAGAAGTGACCGCTTCAAAAAGCAATGTGAAAAAAAAGGTGTGAATTATGACGACATCGTTTTTACGGCTATTACGATACGTGAAGGTGCTGTTGATCGTGCTATCGAACTTACGGAAAAAGGGATAGGGCCTGATCGTCTCCTGATGATGGTTTCAACCGAAGAAGAGCATCATTTTGCAAACTCCGGTACGACCCTTCCCGATTACTGGGCAGAGGCAGAGCGATGCATAAAAAAGTGCAATGATGCAGGGATGAAGATGTGCGGTACGGTAAGTACCATTTGGGGAAGCCCTATCGGGGGTGCCACGGATATGAAGGGCGCAGTGGAATTTGCGAAACGATTTTTAGAGATCGGCGCTCATGACATTGAACACGCAGACCATGACGGCAGTGCTTCGGCTGCTGCTGTTTACCGCTATTTCTCGATGATTCTTGATGAAATTCCAGACCCAAGACTCCATATCGCCCATTTCCATGAGACAAAACGCGTAGCTTCTGCATCAGTTCTGGCTGCTTTGCAGGCGGGAATTATAAATTTTGAGGCAACCCTGGGAGGTCTGGGCGGACAGCCTGCCAACTTTTTGGATGACTGTCCCACAAAGGGGACAGGAGACTATTATTATGAAGACCCAAGGTATGTTGGCCTTGTTACTCTGGAAGACACCCTGGTTCAGATTGACGAGATGGGTATTAAGCACGGGTATGATGTGGACCGTATTTTGTGGTTAGGAAAACAGATGGAAAAGACCATAGGCCGGAGATTGCGCTCCGAGGCAATTATAAACGGACGGACGTTGAAAGAAGGTCACATGCACTTTGCCAGACCTGGTTTAAAGAAAAGAAAGGGAAAATTAGGGGAAAAGCCCGGGCAGACGCTGCCGAAAGAGTGGAGCCCCAAAGCAACATTGCCTGAAAAGTATCGACCGAAAACATAATTGTCACATTATTCCTAAGCCGGAGAAACCGAACACTTCGTTTGAAGAGCACTGCGTTCGAGGAGCGCTTCGCTTGAGGAGCGCTACGCTTTAAGCTTTAAATCCGCCGCAGGCGGATGCTCCCCAAGGCCGAAGGCCGCTCATCAAGTCCCGAAGGGACACTCTTCAAGCCCTAACAGGGAGATCTTTTCATGTCGGAAAAAGCTGATAGAGTGGAGGACCTAAGCCGGGAGGATACCGCCCGTCTTATTATGGATATGTTTCACCGAATTATTATCCACTACGCTCTGTGGTTTACGGAAGTCAGGCACCAGGTGGGGATGGAAAAAGCACTGGATACGCTTAAAATTGCATCAGATAGAAGCATCGGCATCCAGATGAAAAGGCTCTCAAAAGTTCTGGGGTTTCAAATGCAAGACGGCATACCCAGCTCCCTTCTTGATATGTCGAAGGAATCCCTGACGGAACTTTTAAATACTGTTGCCGTCAACTGGCTGGCAAATGACGGCGTATGGTTTCAGGCTGTGGAATTTGAAAGCGGTATGAATGATGCCAAGCGCTGCAACGATTCCTGCTGGGCGCATTTCTCTCCTTTTGAAGCATGGTCGATAAAAAAATATCTTGCCCTTCCCCAAAACCCCGGACTCGAAGGCTTAAAAAAGGCACTTGGCTTCCGGCTGTATGCCAGGATAAACACCCAGTCATTTATTGATGAGGGCCCTGACAGCTTTATATTTCAGATGAATGAATGCCGCGTTCAATACGCAAGGAAACGAAAAGGCCTTGATGATTATCCATGCAAATCCGGTGGAATGGTTGAATATACCTATTTTGCCAGGTCGATTGATCCGAGAATAAAAACCGAGTGCATCGGATGCCCGCCGGACGATCATCCGGATGAGTGGTACTGTGCCTGGCGTTTTAAAATTTAGTAAGCGTTCACAGGCACCGCATCTGCACGCGATCAGGGCAACCAGCATAGCAAAAACTATAGCTGGTTGCCCTGATCACGCACATCTGCAGCACCTGGGAACGCTTACAGCGCTACGATTGTTAAACTTTTTTGTTCCGAACGTGTGCCTAAATCCATGCTTCCTGTATCCATGAAAAAATTTGAAGCCTTATTAAAAAACTTTAAAAAGAAAAACAACTGTCTGGTTGTAGGCCTGACAGGCGGAATAGCCAGCGGCAAGAGCACGGTATCAGATATGCTGGAGAAGC
>JAUWOH010000376.1 GCA_030612225.1 Desulfobacteraceae bacterium | reverse complement strand
GTGTTGCTTTCAAGGAGTGCTGCAATATTAGGATCCTTCTTAACATCAATGCCGGGTTTGCGTGTTGAACCGAACGCAGTTAACCTGGCCTTTTTAAAAACCGTATTTTTTGCAAGATTAAAAAATTTCTTATCCCTTGGGTTGGAACCAGGCCAGCCGCCTTCGATATAATGCATCCCTGCATCATCAAGTCTTTTTGCAATCTTGATTTTCTCTTCAGCAGTGAAACTGACATTTTCACCCTGGGTTCCGTCTCTAAGCGTGGTATCATATAGCAGGATAGGGTCCATCACTTTTCCTCCATTTTTATTCAATTTTAAGAACCACGTCTTTCCACGCTTGACGGGGTCGTTGATGGGCGCAGTTTAAGATAATTGGCTTTGCCCGGATGAATCTTAAAGTGTGCCTAAAGAGTAAAGTTTTTTTTTAACATCGAACATTGAACGTTGAACATCGAATGATGAAATCGCTCGCGCAGCGCAGGCGCTTGCGCCGCGTGTCGCTCCACCGGTTTTTTTAAATAGGTAGAATACCTTATTCAAAATTTGGCGTTGAACGTTCGATGTTCATTTTTTTATTGCCTTTTCCTTCTTCTGCCTTTGTGCCTTTCCTTGCCAGGGCGTAGCCAAAGGCGAAGCCTGGTGCCTTTCTTTTGCTCTTTTCCTTACTTTCTGTTTTCAGGTCTTAAAGAACGTACTGCAGCACCGGTTTGCCACATTTCGGAATTCTTTATTTCATCCAGTTCCTTTTGCAGCTTTTCCCTGTAATCGGGCGCGCTGTTTGCTTCAAGGACTCGCCTGGTTTCTTTTCCTGACACAACATTTTCATACAGTGTATCAAAAACCGGGGCTACGGCATCCCTGAATTTAGGAGCCCAGTCCAAAGCGCCCCTCTGTGCTGTCGTGCTGCAGTTTCCAAACATCCAGTCCATGCCGTTTTGTGCTACAAGCCTGATAAGACTCTGTGTGAGTTCTTCAACCGTTTCATTAAAGGACTCACTGGGACTGTGGCCGTTTTTTCGTAAAATATTGTACTGGGCTTCCATAACCCCTGCAAGACAGCCCATCAGAACACCACGCTCTCCGGTAAGGTCACTGTAAACTTCATTTTTAAAAGTCGTGGAAAAAAGATAACCGGAACCTATTGCTATTCCCAGAGCAAGAGTTCTTTCTTTTGCCCTGCCGGTAAAATCCTGGTGCACTGCGAAACTGGAGTTGATTCCACTGCCGTCTAAAAAATTTGTGCGCACCGTTCGGCCGGAACCTTTTGGTGCAACAAGAATAACATCAATATTTTCCTGAGGGATGATATTCGTCTGGTCTTTATATACAATGGAAAAACCATGGGAAAAATAAAGGGCATCGCCTTTGTTCAGACATTTTTTAATCTCCGGCCACATCGCAACCTGGCCTGCATCTGAAAGGAGAAATTGAATAACAGTCCCTTTTTGTGCTGCTTCCATAAGGGGGAAAAGAGTTTTTCCAGGGACAAATCCGTCTGCAACGGCCCTGTTCCATGAATCGCCACCTTCTCTTTGACCGACAATTACATTGATGCCGTTATCTTTCATATTTAAAGCCTGTCCCGGTCCCTGAACACCGTAACCGAGTACAGCAATAGTTTCATCCTTTAAGACTTCCTTTGCTTTCTGAATAGAAAATTCATCAGATGTAATTACTTCTTCCAAAACACCTGCGAAATTAATTTGTGTCATAACGTTCTCCTTAATTTTAAAGTTTTTTAATTGACAATGCACAATTTGATTTTAACAAATACATTTTTAAAGATAAATAATTGTCAATTGTCAATTGTGAATTGAAAATTGATAATTGTTAACGATAATAGCCTATTTCCCTTTTCCCCTGACGACATGCCCGCCAGGGGAAGGGGGATTTTTTGGAAAAATAGCCATTTATGGGCAGACACTAATTAGGTTCACGAAACAGTGCCATGCTCCCTGTCCTTGCGATTTTTTTGATTCCCATGGGTTTTAAAAGATTCAATATGGCTGCCATTTTGCCCTCATCACCGGTTACCTCTATGATGTAATGTTTCAGACCAACATCAACAATCTTACATCTGAAAATATCTACAATCCTTAAAATCTCGGCCTTGTGCTCGGCTTTGGCCTGGATACAAATAAGGGCCATCTCCCGTTTAACAGATTTTGGACCTGTAAGATCTCGTATCTTAATTACATTAACAAGCTTGTTAAGCTGCTTTTCGATCTGTTCGATAACGGGCCTGTTGGCCTTTGTAACAACGGTTATACGCGATGCAAGAGGATCCATTGTTTCAGCAACGCAGAGGCTTTCTATATTAAAACCTCTTCCGCTGAAAAGTCCGACGACTCTTGAAAGCACTCCGGGCTGGTTGTCAACTATCATGGAAAATATGTGTTTTTCTTCTGCCATAGCATTTCTTCCTTTTATCTGTGATATATTGTTGAGTACCCGTTCACGGTTGTCGGTTCACAGTTCACAGTTTTCTCAATGAACTATGCAACGACTGAAGCATTTTGGATATTGATCTCAATTCTTGAATTAATTCTTTTGCATCTAAATCTCCAAAAGAGGATCCCATAAATCTCTTATGCTTTTTTGTTTTTTCCAACCGTAACCGGTTACATTGTTCAAAATATAATAATCTGTTTACCCCATCCAGCATCCAGTATCCAGAAAGCATCCAGCCTAAACCAGCAGCATCTCTGTTATGGGCGCACCGGCAGGCACCATTGGATAAACATTTTCTTCTTTTTCAACAAGAAAATCCATAATTACTGTTTTAGGCGAAGAGAGGCCTTCTGCAAGAACGGATTCTACTTCGTCAGGTTTGGTTGCTCTCAATCCGAGGGCACCATAAGCTTGTGCCAGTTTAACAAAATCAGGTGCATGTTCCATGAGTGTAGATGCGTATCTCTTCTCATAAAACAGTTCCTGCCATTGTCTTACCATTCCGAGATATCCGTTATTTAAGATAACGACTTTAACCGGCAGAGAGTATTGGACAGCAGTTGCCATTTCCTGGATATTCATTTGAATGCTGCCGTCACCTGCGATATCGACAACAAGCTTGTCAGGGCAGGCTACTTGTGCCCCGATTGCTGCGGGAAGTCCGAACCCCATACAGCCGAGACCTCCGGATGTGATAAAATGACCGGGCTGATCAAAGTGGTAATACTGGGCTGCCCACATTTGATTCTGCCCTACTTCGGTCGTTATAATGGCTTTGCCTTTTGTCAGTTCATATAGTTTATCGACTACATATTGCGGTTTTATAATATCTTCCTGCTTATATGCCAGGGGGTTTGTGTTCTTCCATTGTTCGATTTGATCAAACCATTTCGCTCTTTTTTTACTGATGTTTTTCAAATCAACCTTATCAGTGAGCCTGTTGAGATGGCCAAGACTTATTTTACAGTCACCGACAACAGGGATGAAGACCGGGATATTTTTGCGTATTGATGTTGGATCAATATCAATATGTACTATTTTAGCCTGGGCTGCAAAAGCGTCCGTTTTTCCGGTAACACGGTCATCGAACCTGACACCGATGGAAATAAGAAGGTCGCAGGC
>JAUWOH010000440.1 GCA_030612225.1 Desulfobacteraceae bacterium | reverse complement strand
GGTGTATCGGTATCTATAACAATTAAGTTAAGTATTTTCAACCTTTCGGGGAATCGAAGTTGACCATTTTTGATAAATTGATTGTTGCTATTTGACGTAATACATTAGCCTTTTCGATTTCTTTTATTGCTTCTTCAAATTCCGCAAATATTCCACCAGGGAATACACCAGAGTGGAAGGATTGTCGGTCCCGGAAGTTTGATGAAATTGTTCGACACGACGGGCATTTGTAATGGCGTTATCCAGTTTGTCCTGTATCTTATAAAAAATATCCTGTTGCCCCTTTTGGTATGCAGGAAGGTGTTTCTTCAATTCTTCGATAACCTTGGAGCAGATGGAATCACCGGCAGGAGCATCGAACGGCCTTGTGGTATATGTAAAATGCAGCAGTAGCCAAAACTCGAAACAGGGAACTGAAGGAGTAGCGAATATTTTACTTCCTTTGCCCAGTCGGGTTCGCTTCACTTTATCGAGAGCAGCAGAGTATGTTGTATGTCTGTCGCGGTCAAAGACGCAATAGACGCGATCAAATTCTGGTTCTCGTCGAAAAGTTTTAATGGCAAAATCCACAACGTTGAGAGGATCTGACCCACGACCGCAAATCCTCACGTTGGCGTTGCTCAACCGGAAGGCCTTTTTTAATTCAGCAAAATAATTTGGCTCTGTTTTTGCGCCTTCGCAGACGATGAGTATAACGTCATATGGTGCCTTCGTTGCCCGTCGGCGACGTAACAACTCGGCCTTACGCTCTTTTCTCTTGTGAAACAGGTTGTCAGTACCCATCAAAACCTCAGTTCGCCTGGAAACGGTAAAGCCCCATATCTGCCATATAAATAGCCTTTTTGCAGGGCTTCGCCTTTGCGTGGTTTATAGTCTGATAGCGGATAGAGGCGTGTGGCATTTTCAGCATACTTTTAAACAAACCATACCTGATCCCGCCGCATAAGAGCTTGATCCAGAACCGTGGTATCATGGGTAGTAAAAACCAACTGGGCGTTGTGCCGGTTTGCTTCGGGGTTATGGAACAGATTCAAAAGAAACCGGACCATGATCGGATGCAGGCTTGTATCCAGTTCATCTACAAACAAAACAAAACCGTTATCTAGGACATCCAGCCATGGGCCAGCCAGGGCAAAAAGCTTTCGGGTACCGGCGGACTCTTCGTTGAATTCAAGGGGCACATCTTCGCCGTTATCAGAAGATGGATGCATGAAAAACACTCGTGTCAGTTTCTTTCCTTTAAGGTCTATAGCGATTTCTTCCTTAATACTTTGCGGCATATCGGGGGGCAAATCGTCCGTGGAAAATTCCTTTTTCTCTAGAGAAATATCTGTAATAGACAAATCTGCCGCATTCATAAACTTGAAAATTTTCTTTTTTTTCTTTTCATCTTCACATTCACTGATACTGAGTCCATGACTGATGCTTGTCCCTTGAGTAAGGACAACCAGCTTGTGATCAAACCAGTTAAAAACCGGCTTAAGCTGCTCGTTGTTTAGTTGAATAGCGGTTGAAAGAAAAAGCGCGTTACTGCGGGTGGCTTCCTGCCAGACTTTGCGGCGACCGATGAATTTAGGGCCAAAATACCAGATATCCTTTTGGGTCTCGGAATCGTAGTTACGTTCAAACCACTTTTGCGCTCTGCCTTCGGGATAGGCAAACAACCATTCACCGGTCACTCTTTTGGAATTGACGGCAATACCATACTGGTAACGAATACCGTCTTGGATAAACAGGACTTCAAACTCTGAAGGATCCCGGCTGCTTTGCCGGTTAAACAGAAACGGTGTTATGTCAATTTTTTCGCCTTCCTGGCTTTCTTTGGCTGAAGACAAGACAAATCGCTTCATAAAATCAATGGCTTGAATTAGATTGCTTTTACCGGCGGCGTTTGGACCGTAAACGACGGAAGAGCGAAGAAGACGCGGCAAATTTGATACAGGTGAGACAAAGCTGTTTTCTTCATGCAATTCGGTAGAGGTGTTTGCAGCCAGTGTTAGCGACTGGGTTTTCAGGAAAGATCTATAATTGGTGACGCTAAATTCAATAAGCATGATGCCCCCTAAAAATTAATTTAGAGGTAATTATTGCATAAAAATTGCAAAAATCAAGATAAAACTGCACAAGATCGTTTTTTTATACATCCTGTCCAGATAAAACTCATACCTTGCATGAATGATTCACAATCATATATGATTTTAACATTATACTCCCTCTCAATGTTTTTGAGTTCTTTAGTTTTTTCTTTAATTAACATTATTAAAATCAGTGTGAATCTGTGCAAATCCGTGTCCAACTTTTAAAGATCGAAATTATGAACCGATTATTGCTATTTGGGTGTGTATCTTTGCGCCAGCGGATAACGCCTGCCATAACCGAATGCCTTTGACGTCACTTTAAGGCCTGGTGCTGCCTGATGCCTTTTGTATTCATTCCGGTTAACCCTTGAAACGACATCTTCAACCAGCTCCCCGTCAAATCCCATCTTCACGAGTTCATCAGTTCCTTTGAAATCTTCAATATATCCTTTAAGTATGGGGTCAAGGATTTCATACGGCGGCAGGTCATCCTGGTCTGTCTGGCCGGGTTTGAGTTCGGCAGAAGGTACTTTTGTAATAATTCTGGATGGGATATATTCTTTTTCAGCATTTATAAAACGGGCAAGGTCATAAACTGCTGTTTTGGGAACATCGGAAATCACTGCCAGCCCTCCGTTCATATCGCCATAAAGGGTGCAATACCCGACCGCAAGTTCGGATTTGTTACCTGTAGAAAGAAGAATGCTGCCTTCCCTGTTGGATAGAGCCATTAGAATAGTGCCTCTGATTCTCGCCTGTATA
>JAUWOH010000408.1 GCA_030612225.1 Desulfobacteraceae bacterium | reverse complement strand
CCCATGTTGGAAAAAGATGGGAAGTGGAGAATCTCAGGCTATTTAATGAAATAGAAACTGTTTTCCCCCTGTATCGCGGTGAGCTTGCCATAGCTTGAGGCCCCAGGTGCTCAATAAGTTTCTTGTTTGCTGCTAATTCTATGAGATGTTAAGGCTGAAATGAAATACTCGAAATATCATGCTCTCGGAAATAATTACATCGTACTAAACCCGGTTGATGTAGGTCGAGATCTCAATTCCGACCAAATTCGTTTAATTTGCCATCGAAATTATGGAGTCGGATCAGATGGCATTCTCTTTGGTCCAAGCCATAGCGAAAGATGTGATTTCAAACTTCGCATCTTCAATCCAGATGGAAGTGAAGCTGAGAAAAGCGGGAATGGCCTAAGGATTTTCTCCCGGTACTTACAGGACAATAACCTGGTAAAGGACAAGGCCTTCACCATCGAGACACTCGGTGGGCCTGTGAAATCCCAAATAAGCCCTGATAGTCGGAACGTCACCGTTGAGATGGGTGTTGTCAGTTTTGAAAGCACCAAAATACCTGTTATCGGACCTTCCCGCGATGTTCTGAATGAGTCTATCAAAATTGAAGGTAATTTCCTGACATACTGCGCCGCAACCGTCGGAAATCCACACTGCGTCGTTCTGTGTGACTCTGTTTCAGCGCAAGACGCACGGCGCTTAGGACCGGTAGTGGAGGTTGATCCTCGCTTCCCCAATCGAACAAATGTTCAATTCATGAAGGTGCTTGATCGGAAAAACATACAAATCGAGATATGGGAACGTGGAGCCGGCTATACTCTTGCCTCAGGTAGCAGTAGTATTGCCGCAGCGGCAGTCGCTCATAAGCTGGGACTCTGTAATTCCGACATCTCTGTCCACATGCCAGGAGGAGCATTAGAAATACGATTATCACAAGATTTTAAGGCAACGATGACTGGAGAGGTTACAAGGGTGTGCGACGGAACCATTGATGAGGAGATGTTCGTGGGACGCTTTTAGTTGTGGAAATAGAAAGAAATATGTAGCCGTTCACATCTTGGAACTTAAGAAGGTAATTACAAAAAGATGGCAAAAAAAATAAAACGTGTCGGATATAACCTTGATGCAAAAGATGTTAAGAAACTGCCCCATGATGAAATTGCATCAATTTTACGGGCTGCTGATGAACTGATAATGAATATTGCTCTGTGCAGAAACTGCATAAAAGCATGTAATTTCTATACGAAAAAACTCTGCATTATATTTTTAAATCTTGTTCCACGCCATGTGGAATCCGGTTTGGTTTCTTCAGATACGAGAATGTCTTTATTTAAGAAAGGTAAAAAGTCAGAAACCTGCGGGATAACGACTCTTACTACCGGAAAATCCAATATCGGATGAGTATAATTCAAAATTATACAATCGGTATTGAAGAGTTTGCATATTTTCTTAATTTCCTCAATTTCGCCTAAAACATCCTTGATTTTATTGTTGCTGTAGGCGTTGACTTCTCCGTGCTCAAGAAACGAGATGTCTTTTGGAGAAATTGAGCATTTCATCAACAGGTAAAAATTATTAACCCGGGATTTGTGGACAAGTGGTTTGTCCAACTGAGGCCGGGGAATCGACAGAGTTTCCCGGCCCTGCATGCTTTCCGTAAAACACCGTGTAAGGCCCTCGTCCATGTTGAAAGATACGCCGGGTATCAGTATTTTATGTTCCAGACGGCCGGGAGGCAAATTGTGGTTTGTAAAGAGCACACCTATGCAAGGCAAAAGGCCGCCAAGAGAAAGATCCTTGATTATTATCTCAACATTCTTTTGCTTATAGAATTTAATCATATCCCTTATGAGGGCATTATTTATAGAATCCGGACTAATTGTGGGAACTATTTTTTCATGTTTTATTGTTTGTATTTGAGCATGACGCTCAAATATTTCACATGAAGCCTGAATCAGCGCTTCTTCTACGGTATTACCCGCAGCTATGCCGTTAGATGCGTGAATATACGTAACAAAATTGACCGGAACTTTTATTTTCTCTTCACGGATTATTGAAAAGCCGTCAATCCAGTGTCCGGCCATTTGACTGTTTTTGATATTCTCAACATCCTTCTCTGTCAGATGGCTTTCGTTGGCCAGCAGGTCTTCTATTCTTATATGGTTTTCCTGTAGATCATCCTGGTGGGTATTTACATATCCATCCATCCATTCAAAATTAAGAAAACTGCTGGTTTCCTGATTTTAAAGAGCTGGGATGTTAAATCTCACTCGTTCTTCAAAGATCGGATAGAACAATCCGGCACTGAAGCGTTCTGCCAGTTCCGCATAGGCGCTGGCCTCTGCAAGTTCCGGTGTAATGCCTTTTCCATTACAGACTATACGGATTGAATCAATCCAGATTTGCCCCCAATAGATATTGTCCGAGACTCGAAAGGGTGAGTATTGAACATCAAGGTCTAATTTTTGAAACCCGTTCTTTATTTTGCGGATAGTATTGGACGGGAGATCACACTTGCCATACTTGTTTCTGACACAATTGTTAAATTTCATTTAAATTAATGTACCCGTTCACAGGTTCAGGGGTTCAGGGTTAAGAGCAAAGAAGGCATTAAAGACTAAAAAATTCCGGTTGAACGCGGTCATTTTCCAAAGTAATTGCCAATTTGGCTTTAAATATTGAATTAGGTCTATCGAAAATGACGCTTTTCTTGTAAATTACATGTTTCGAATGCAGTTTGGAAACGAAAATGCAACCTTGAACCTCTGAACCCTGGTCGCCTACGGCGCCGCGAAAGGCGGGTAAACCTTTGAACCCGTGAACGCTTACAAATTAATGTACGCTCTTTTCTCCAACAAAGGGATTGTACTTTTTTTCCTGCCCTATGGTAGTATTTCCCATATGACCTGGATAAACCTTTACATCATCTCCGAGCACAAAAAGTTTGTTTTGTATATTAGATTTGAGTGTTTCAAAATTTCCACCCGGCAGGTCAGTACGGCCTACTGAGCCGGCAAAGAGTGTATCGCCGACAAAAACATGCCCGTCGGTATATAAAGATATCCCTCCCTGTGAATGTCCTGGCGTGTGAATAACTTTCAGTGTAATTTTCCCGAAGGAAACTGTGTCTCCATCTTCAAGAGTTCTGTCCGGCTTTGGTGAATTCTCAACTGAAAATCCCCAGGCAGACCCATGAGATGAGATCTCGTCAAGCATATGTGCATCATCGGGATGTATCAGTAT
>JAUWOH010000459.1 GCA_030612225.1 Desulfobacteraceae bacterium | reverse complement strand
GATGGTATCAGAACACACTATGATCCAAAAAGCGCGAGGCCAAGTATATCTGTAATGTTGGAAACACGTTATGAATACGAATTAAAAGTGGTGAAAAATTTAGAATCTATTGGTTTTTCAGGATAGCTTTTTAATATGGATTGGTCAAAAAAAACTTGACATGAATATTTGATCAAGCTAATCTGGAAAAAGGTAAACAGATAATAGGTAATAAACCTAAAGGAAGGATCATTGTAATGCATCGCAAAAGAAGCAGAACTAATGGCGATGAGAGGCAGTTGAGTAGACCTTTTAAAAACAATAATACTTCAATAAGTACCCCGCCCTCTAAAGATAACATAGTTTGTTTTTCCTCAAAGATAGAAGAAATTAATAACAGTGAAGAAAATAAGGCTAGAAAGAGGAGTATCAACAGATTGTTATCTTCTGCTGAAAAGCTAAAATGGTAAGCGAAAAAAAGGGTGAATTGCCCTAAATTTGTTGACACCTTGAAAAGCTAATTTATAGGTTACAGCAAAAACTGCCTGTACCCTTGCTGTCCACTCAAGCGATTGGTTCGCTGTTAAGTGTTGAGTGAGAGTGAAGTATGTGAGGTAAGACTGGTTTTACTTTTTGCCATTCTTTTGAAGCCGTTTCAGCTTTCCATAAATCGTAGTTTTTTTGCAGATTAAGCCAAAAGTCAGGTGTAGTATCGAATGCACGTGATAAGCGCAAAGCCATATCTGGTGTAATAGCCCCACTTTCATTAATGATCTTTGACAATGTTTTTCTGGAAACACCAAGAAGTTCAGCCATATCCTTAATGGTAACGGATAATGGCACTAAATAATCTTCTTTTATGATGTTTCCAGGATGCGTTGGTTGTCTTTTCATTTTTCTCATCGCTTTATCTCCTAATGATAATCATCATAATCAACAATGAAGGCATCGCCATTAATAAATTTGAAAAAAATCCGCCAATTACCTGAAACTTTTACGGCATGGAAACCCTTTTTATTTCCACTCAACTTATGAAGAAAAGAACCAGGATAATTCATATCTTTAATATCATTTGCAGCATTAAGCCTGTCCAGAATTCTTTCAAGTCTGCTCGCATGTTCAGGCCTAATTCCTTTCTTGCGGCCTGTATAGAAAAAGTCTTCCAACCCTTTATGATTGAATGATTTTATCATAAATAAAAATGTAACCCAAAAGGTTACGTTTGTCAATATTTAATTTACAGCGAACATTAAATATTGATTTGCTATGAAAAAATTCAACTTTCTTTAAAATGAATATAAGCAAGATCTGGACCGCGATTATTCAAAGAATTCTCTTTTTTAAAAGATTACTTTCGGCTGATTTTGCACGATATCCCCTTTAGATTGGGAGTGCCGAACTCCTTTCCAATGTTATCGGTGGAGGTAAGGATGTTGTAATTCGACTTTTTCCACCCATACCCGGTTTCAATATCCCCTTCAGGAAACCACCATCCATAGGCAGCTTGAATTACACCGGGATGAATCGTGTCGGTAAGATGGGCAACCTGTGTTATCCTGCCACAGCGGGTTTCAATAAAGATTTCATCACCTTCTTTGATACCGTGTTTTTCTGCGGTTTCAGGATTAATCAGGGTTGTGGGATTATCCTCAAGTTTTCTTAACTTTTTTATCCATCTGTATGACGAATGAAGATAATAGCGGCTTTTACAGCTGGTTAGTATCAGGGGATATTCCGGGTCTTCTTTGAAATCATCGTTAAATTGGGGTAAAGGAGAAACGTTCAGCTTTTTCGCCCGGCTTAAAATCAGCTCCACTTTGCCGGTGGGTGTTCTAAATCCTGAAGACATGAATTTTTCAAATAAATCCTTGCCTTTTAAATATCCTTTTTCAGCAAAACTGTTAAAATTTAGCCCGGCTGGCTCTAAGAGTGCATCTAAAAGTTCGTTATAATCTTTATACCAGTATTTTTCGTTTGTAAGTGATTTCCCCAGCTCATTTAGTATTTCTATGTCCGGCCGGCACTCTTTTGGTGGATCAACCACCCCGGGTCTGGCCAGGATGCAGCCGTGGCCCAGGCCATAATGGCCGATATCGTTAAATTCAAAATGGGTAGCTGCAGGAAGTACTATATCTGCAAATAAGGCTGTGGGCGTCATGAAAATATCAGACACTGCAAAAAAATCGAGCTTCATAAGCGCATCAAAGGTTTGCTTGCTGTCAGCATAGCCAAGCAGCGGGTTGGTACACTGAAAATAAGCACCTTTGACCGGATAGGGTATGCCTTCTAAAATCGCCTTTTTAAGATATGAAGAAGGAACAGTCATCAGGCCGCGAAGCGTGTTGTGATGAGCATGAATCATTTCCTTTCTTTTTTCAGGAATCAGGTCTGCTCTTACAAACTTGCCAAGGCCCAGGATATCAGGCTCATTGGCCTGAATATTACCTCCAGGGACATCGAGGTTTCCGCAAATGGCCATCATGCAGACAAGACTGCGGCAGATATCAAAAGA
>JAUWOH010000469.1 GCA_030612225.1 Desulfobacteraceae bacterium | reverse complement strand
GATATACCATCTTACAATATTTTATCAGCATCCTTTGTTATTGAAAAAAGTTTCAAGTATTTCCCGGCTGAGACAATCTTTTTAGTTGTTGTAGATCCTGGTGTTGGAAGTGAAAGAAAGATTCTTCTTGTTACATATAATGAAAAATGTAGGGTCAGGTCTTGTTTCTTGCACACATACAATAGTTGAATAGTTTATTGGTTGAATGGTTGATTGGTTTATAAGTCCTTTTTTCAACTCAAAACTTAACACTCAAAATTAATAACTTCTCCCTTTTTACCTTAAAATGTGATAATGAAAGAACATGCTCCATTTTTTATGGGATGTGTCCCTATTTTTCTAAAGATCGCATATGTTAAGACTTATTATATTACTTATTATTCGCATCAAGCATTCTTTTGTGCAATCGCTCTGCTCGCAGGCAGAAGGCTTCGAGTTTTGCAGTTATCAATTGGGGGAAGGGGGAGCCGTCGCTTTCGATAGCAAGAAAAGGCAGGTCTTCGACCTCTGTCAGGACTGAACGAAGCCATTTATTTTTCGGGTCCGTTTTCAGCTTTCCTTCCTTTGTCATTGTTTCGTTTAAAATTGCTTCAGAAAGTCGATTTGGCATGCAACCAAAAGGTCCGATGGCGATCACACCACAGGAATGGGTGGCTATATCCGACAGGGAGCTTCCAACTGTAAGTATGGCTTCACCGGTCAGGTTCGGGGATATGTATGGTTTACCATTATTAATTATTGATGTGGCGTTGATCGGCTGAGAGTCAACTAATCCGGATCTGGATAATAAAGACTTTATACGTTTTTCATCCCTTGCCATGAACTTTTTTCTTACAAAGAACCACAGCTTCTCCGTTATTGACATTTGATAGTCGGAAAGCCCATTTTCTAAAAGGTAATCGGAATAATGAATCCATTCAACAATTGGTGAGCAAATTGTGGCAAACCCTTTTTCTGCAAGTCGTTCGGTTATAAATTGGCGAGATAGAGAGTCTCTTCTAACAAATATTTCACCGGTCAGGAGGATCGTGGGAATCTCCTTTGGTGAACGCTTCATGGGGATTTTGCCGAGGATATCGGCTGCCCTGGCAAGTTGTTTTTTTAGAGGTGGAAAAGTTCCTTTTTCGAGTTCATGGGCTATTAAACACAACTCATCGTCAAATATCCTTATTGCCGTATCTGTGTCACTTGAATTTGTCAGGATCATCGAACGGATGTCTTCCATTACGTCCGATATAGTGAGTGCCCACCATGCTTTTCTTTCGTAACCATTGTCCATTCCCATATATGAGTTTTCCGATGACAGAGAGAGGAGTGCAACATCCGGAATCTCAAGTCTTTTTATCAGATGTTCCATAAAGACCGCATACTGGCCAAACCGGCAGGGGCCGGAACCTGTAGCCATGAAATAAACCAAAACTTCATCGTCTTTTTTTCCATTGTTGATATAGTTAATCAGGATTCCTGTTGTAAGTATCAGCGGGAGGCACTCCTTGCATGAAGTGTTCCCCCTGCCGATTTTTAATATTGTTTCATCTGCAGGCATATGTCCCTTTGCATTGATACCGATTCCGTGAAATACTGGTTCCATTAATTGTGTGGCAATTTTGCCCATGGAAGGAAGGAGCAGTGTTACACGAGGATCTGTAAGGGGTCTGGAATCGCCGGAGGATGTGATTACTTTTGCAGTACCATTATCAAGCACCATCCGTGCCGGGCTGAATATTTTCTTTTTTGCATGGATCTGTTTGCCGGCTTCAAGCTGTCTGTATGCAGTGATAATATCAAGAAACGCTTCGATTCTGGTTTCCAGACCGGCGTCAGCCGTGTGGCTGTCCAGCTCGAGGGTCAGCGATGGTTTTTGACCCATAAGACTCCTGAAATATCCGACTATGAATGAATCAGGCCCGCAGGAAAAGTTTGTTATATAAGTTCCAAACAGTTGAGGATGCCTCTTAACGGTTCTGGCCGCCTTTAATATAAGCTGGCCCATTCCCCAGTACATATGGCGCTTTGGTTTCTCATCATCAAACGTAAGAAAATCAAGCGGCATTACCAGAATGCCCCTTGATGCAAGCTTGCCTGGAATACCCATATGCGCTTCTTTAACAAATCCATTATAAGGCCTGGCAAATATCACCACCGCTGTCCTGTCCGGATCTTTTTCCAGCTCTTCAAGGGTTTTATCGCCGATCTTTTTCATTTCGGCCATGCATTCTGTCTGTTTCTTTAAGGCCTTTTGAAAAGCCTTTTTGGCCTCTTTTCTACTAACACCCATCTTTATACCGGTTTCGACTAAAGGTTTTTCTGCCGTT